>CANQWW010000028.1 GCA_947627655.1 uncultured Acinetobacter sp.
GCGGGCTGCTCCTGGATATTCAAATAAGGCAATATCTCTGCATTTTCTATTTTGGCAGCGTCTGCCGCCTGTTGCTGTTCTGAAGTTTCTGAGGGTGATTTTTGTTGTTCGCAGGCGCTCAGCAACACACCTAAACTCATGGCTGAACTCAATAACAGTATATGCTTAAATTTCATATGCCAAGCAAATTTCAAGAGATAAGTGAATGTAGCATAAAATAAAACAGCTTCCTGAGAAGCTGTTTTATTTTTGGAACTTTTAGGTCTTAGTGTTCACGCGTATTGCGGAATTCGATATCTGGATAACGTTCTTGCATCAGTTGCAAATTCACACGGCTTGGCGCCAGATAAGTCAGGTGCCCGCCGCCATCAACCGATAACTGGTCATGGGCTTTTTTCTTGAATTCATTGAATTTCTTCTCATCTTTACAAGAAACCCAACGTACTGTATTGATACTGACTGGCTCATAAACACAGTCGACCTTGTATTCTTCTTTCAGACGATAAGCCACGACTTCAAACTGTAGCACACCGACCGCGCCGACAATCAGATCATTGTTATGTTGTGGCATAAACACCTGAGTTGCGCCCTCTTCCGAAAGCTCTTTCAGGCCTTTTTGCAGCTGCTTCGATTTCAACGGATCTTTTAGACGCACACGACGGAACATTTCTGGGGCAAAGTGTGGAATACCGATGAATTGTAGTTCTTCACCTGAGGTAAAAGTATCCCCGATCTGAATCGTGCCGTGGTTATGCAGGCCAATGATATCGCCTGGCCATGCTTCTTCCAGATGCTGACGGTCACCCGCCAGGAAGGTCAAGGCATCACTAATTCGTACATCTTTACCCAGACGGACATGCTTCATTTTCAAGCCTTTTTCGTACCGACCTGAACAGATCCGCATAAAGGCAATACGGTCACGGTGTTTCGGATCCATATTGGCCTGAATTTTAAACACAAAGCCAGTAAAGCCTTCTTCTTTGGCATCCACGATACGATCTTTGGTCGGATGGGCTTTAGGCTCCGGGGCATATGCACTAAATGCATTCAAGACATGATCAACCCCAAAGTTGCCAAGTGCCGTACCGAACAATACAGGAGTTTGACGACCCGCCAAAAACTCGTCGCGGTCCAAAGGTTCATTGGCCATTTGGACCAGCTCTAAAGACTCTTCAAAAGCAGCCCAAGCCAGTTCACCTACTTTTTCACGCAGATCTGCATGGTCATAACCATCGCGTACTTCAATCTCTGGGATGACAGAACCAAAGCCTGATTTATAGACGTAAAATTTTTCTTCAATCAGGTTAAAGACCCCGGCAAAGTCACGACCGGTACCCAGTGGCCAAGTAATCGGTACGCATTTAATTTTCAGGACATTTTCAATTTCATCTAATAGCTCAAGCGGCTCACGGATTTCACGGTCCATTTTGTTGACGAAAGAAATGATCGGCGTATCACGCATACGACACACTTCCATCAATTTAATGGTCCGGTCCTCGACCCCTTTTGCCCCGTCAATCACCATGAGCGCCGAGTCAACCGCGGTGAGTGTACGGTAAGTATCTTCCGAGAAGTCTTCGTGCCCCGGCGTATCCAGCAGGTTGATCATCTTGTCTTTATAAGGGAACTGCATGACAGAGGTCGTGATCGAAATCCCACGTTCTTTTTCCATTTCCATCCAGTCCGATGTCGCCGCACGGTCCGATTTGCGGCTTTTCACCATACCGGCCACCTGAATTGCCTGACCCCATAACAGCAGTTTTTCGGTCATGGTGGTTTTACCGGCATCGGGGTGGGAAATAATCGCGAAAGTACGTCGCTGAGCGACCTGCGTCGCTAACTCTTGTTTAAAATTCATGGAAAATACCTACTGCAGATTTGCAGTGCAAAAGATCAAGCACGATCAATATGAAAAATTGGCGATATTGTAGCAGAATTTCTAAATACAGTGATCACTCCGCAACAGTTGTAAGCGGTAATACCTCACGCCTTAACAAACTAAGCCCTACCCCAAAAATAGTGCAATACGCCTTTTTTGACAGGAGGTATTCAGCTTGGCCTGAGCATAAAACTTAACTGATACGGGCATTGAGCACATCATCATCCCCACTGGAAAATCCCGCAGAGTACCTTTCCTCTGCTCATGCATCCAACCATTGACCGTTAAATACTGATGAGAAAAATAAAAACAGCCCCTTGTTTAAGAGGCTGTAAAGCGTCAAGTATATGCTCAAGTCAAGGTGGTAACAGCCTGTAAATCTTTCACGGGTGTCGGCCGGCCCAGTAAATAGCCTTGCAACTGCTGGCAACCTAAACGGGTCAGAATTTCTGCCTGTAACGGGGTTTCTACGCCTTCTGCCGTGACTTTTAACCCCAGTTTGATCGCCAGATGAATGATACTCTCCAGAATCATTTCTTCCTTTGAACCGGTGGTTAAATCCTGAATAAACTCCTTATCAATCTTCAGCTCATTAACAGGCAAGTTTTTCAGATACAAGAAACTGGAGTGTCCGGTGCCAAAATCATCGATTGCCAGCTGAATCCCCATATCCCGTAAACCCTCCAAGGTACGCAGGCTGGTCTCAATATGTTGCATGGCCGTCGATTCAGTGATCTCGATCATCAGATGATCCGGATTAATCTGATAATGTGCCAACAGTTCTTTTAAGTGTTTGAACAGATTTTTGTGTTCGAACTGGACGGCTGAAAGATTTACCGCAATCGGGAAAAAGTTTTTGTCCTGCTGTTCCCATTCATGGATTTGTCTGCAGGCCTGTTCCAAGGCCCAGTAGCCCATCTGAATAATCAGCCCGGTTTTTTCCGCCCCGCGAATAAACATGGCCGGTGATAACAAGCCGAGTGTCGGATGCTGCCACCGAATCAGGGCTTCTACGCCACAAATACTCAGGTCTGCCGTGCGATATTTGGGCTGATAGTACATTTCAAACTGATGCTCTTCGACAGCTTTGTATAAATCATTAATCAGTTTGCTCTGACTGCGGGATTCCTTGGCATCAGCGCTAAAATTAAAGAAAGAAAAGGTATTTCTGCCCTGATTTTTGGAGGCCAGCATCGCCGCATCGGCATTAATGAGCAGATCCTGTACATTTTGGCCATGTTCCGGATAAAACGAGATCCCGATACTGCTAGAAATATTGATGGTTTTACCAGCAATCAGAAAACTTTCCTGAACCACATTCAGGATGTTCTGGGCAATTTCTGCCGCCTGATCAAGACTGGCATTTTCCAGAATCAGTAAAAACTCATCGCCGCCAATACGTAGCAATTTGCACTGTTCAGTGAGCAAGGTATGAATACGGTTCGCCAGCTGGATCAATAACTGATCTCCAATATGATGACCAAACCCATCATTAACAGCTTTAAAACGGTCTAAATCAATATACAGAAAAGCAAATTTTGTATTGCGATACTGATGATCATTAAACAGGAAGTGCGCATACTCGGCCAAATATAAACGGTTTGGCAGCTTGGTCAGATTGTCCTGCACCGCCTGATTGGCCAATTCTTTATTGGCTTGCGCCAACTGTTGGTTACGGTGCTCTAAACGTTGTTCCAGAATCGCCACACTAAAGCCAGCAAAGAGAATCAAGCAGGTAATAAATAACACGCTAATCAGCAGCTCACGCCCCAGACTGGCCAGGTCAATCAGCCCTGCACTCCCCATCGGATAAAAGCTGGTCGCGGTCATGCCAATATAGTGCATACCGACAATCGATAAAGTCAGCATTAAAGCCACACCCAGCTTCATCCAGAAACTGCGATGGGCCATCCGGCGTTTTTTAAACAGCATCCAGAACGTCAGCCCTGCCCCACTAATCGCGATCAGCACCGAGCAGATCACCAGAATTGGGTCATAACGGACCTCATAGCCTTCTACCACCATTCCCATCATGCCGGTATAGTGCATCCCGGAAATCCCCAGGCCCATAAAGACGGCACCCAAGACCAGGCGGGCAAAAGGTAAAGTGGGACGCGTCGTCAACCAGATCGCAAAGGTCGATGCAATAAAAGCAATAATATAAGAGGTAAAAGTCAACCCGGAATGAAAATAGGCGTGGGCGGGCATATGACTGGCCGACATACCGATAAAGTGCATAGACCAGATCGACAGGCCCAGAACCGCACCACTGGCAATCAAAATTGTTTTTTCAAACCTAGGCGGTGCCTTGCGAAACAGCAACTGCTCAATCGAGATGGCAAAAAAACAGGCCACCCATGCCACGATGATTGAGCCTAGCAACAGATAAATATCATAATGCACATGAATCATAAGATAATTCCATTAAGATACGCTGTTGATGCCCGTATTTTGATACCAAAAACCAAAATTGAGGATACTTACGAACACAGTTCAATCCACACGCCCTTGGTCAGAATCGACCAGTGAAATTCTTTAAAATAATAAAATTACAGATAAAAACAGAGCCAACATATGCAAATTTACCCTGATAAATCCCATATATCGGTCAACCACCCCATTTGTTAAATTATATTAGAAGTGTTTTATTTTTTAGCAAATAGTTTAAGTATCTAAGATTTGAGCAACAATTAGATTCATATCACAATAATATAAAATTCAAATAAATAGATAACACTCTATCCAGTGCTATGACTCCATTACTTACCATAATACAACAAACAAAATCAACAACAGCCGGCATAAAGCAGGCTGTTGTTCAAAATAAGTTCTTATTTTAGGAAGAACTATTTAGTTTTTCCCTGTAGCTGTGCATAGTCTAATAACACATGGGCAGCTTCAGTGACAAAAACTTCTTCTTCCGCTAACTGCGGACGCTCTTTGGCCTTCATCTTGGCCCGTGATTCAATCAAGGCATCCAGAGAAGCCTGATAGCTTTCCCAATTGGCATAAGGCTTCAGACCGGTGGCAGTACGACGGGCATTTTCAGCCTCCAGTGTTTTGCGTTCCAGTTCCAGTAACTCGGCCTTACGCTGATTCAGATCCAGTACCAGCCGTTTCTGCTCATCGGCTTTTTTGGCAATCGTCTTACGCTGTTCAAGATATCTGAACTGCGGATCCAGATTGACACGCACTTGCGAGCTCTTGATCAGGTCAGGGACATATTGCTGTACTTCACCCTCACGCTTGAATGGTGCGGTCGGAATCGTATCCCATTGCAGGGCATTCTTCGCTTTACGTTCACCAAACTCTTCGTTATAAATATCGACCAGTTTGATATCCGGAATCACCCCTTTGTTTTGGGTACTGCCGCCTGTTACCCGGTAGAACTTACGCTGCGTCAAGGTGGCCTGACCATACGCCAAGGTATCCAGCTGAACTTGAGCCGTTCCTTTACCGGTGGTGGTGCTACCAATCACAATACCACGTCCATAATCCTGAATCGCGGCAGAGTAAATTTCACTCGCAGAAGCTGAAGCCAGATTGACCAGAACAGCCAATGGGCCTGCATAGGTTTGCGCACCACCATCATCATCTTCAAAGACGCTGACATTGCCATTGCCATCTCGAATCTGGACCACCGGACCGGATTTAATCACCTGTCCCAGCATACGCGCTACTTCTTCCAGTGAACCGCCTGGGTTATTACGTAAATCGACAATAATCCCGTCTACCTGCTTGGCAGAAAGCTGTTTCAGGGCATTATTGGTATCTTCAGAAACCGAACGATAATCGGTGCCGGCACGACGGGCACGATAGTTCAGATAGAAAGATGGGATTTCAATCACCCCATACTGGTACTGTTTACCATCACGCTGGATATCCACCACGCGGGTACGTACACCGGCATCTTCTTCCTGAATGACATCACGTGTAATCGTGACGTTACGTGCTTGTCCTAAAGTCGCGCCTGGGCCAAGCAGACGCAAGGTCACTTTGGTCCCGCGCTTACCCCGGATCAGCCCGACCACTTCATTACTCGGCCAACCAATCACATCCACCATGGCTTCACCATCTTGAGCCACGCCAATGATCCGGTCACCTGATTTCACCTGCCCGGATTTACTGGCTGGGCCACCCTCAACGATGGTTTCAATCTTGGTATAATCTTCATTGCCACGTTCCGGACGAATCGATACGCCGACGCCTTCCAGCTGCAAGGTGGTCTGACGGTTGAGCTCCATCGCATCCACAGGCGGGAAGTAATTGCTATGTGGATCATAGGTCAGCATCATAGCATTCAGCGTCTTGTCCAGCACATCATCACTCTTGAGACGGCTAAGACGTTCCAGCTGACGGGTATAACGTTTGGTCAAGGTCTGTACCGGCGTTAAGTCCTCAGGGCTGGTCAGATCCTGGCCATTGGCCAGTTCTGGATTGGCTTTCAGTGCCTTTTGCTTAGCCAGCTCTTCTTCTTTGCTGATGGTCAGATTAATCAGCTGAGAGACCAGCATTTTTGACCAGTAAGCACGTTGTTCAGTTTCATTTTTGAAGAATGGAGCCTTTTCACGGTCGGTATCAATATACACATTGCTCTGATACAGATTCTGCGGCTTTTTCAGTTCATCCAGCATAAAAGTATAGAACTGTTTCAAACGCTCACGATACTGGGCATGAATTTCAAATGGGCCAGCAAGGTTACCGGCTTTTAGACTGGCACCAAAATTGGCACCATAACGTTTTTTATAATTCTCAATTTCTGCTGCCAGAAACAAGCTGTGCTCCGGATCGAGACTATCAATATAAAAATCGAAAATACGCTGTGAGGTTTGCGTATCCAGACGCATATTCAAATAATGCTGACGATCCACCAATGTCGCCAGCTGTCTTGATACCAGCGCTTGTTCCTGAGTAGGCTGAAGGGCTTTGCTCACGACTTCTGTTTTTTCAGCAGCAATCGCATCGCTCACCACATGGGTAAAAAAGAATCCGCCTGTCGCAATCGCAACTGCGCAAGCTACTGTTTGAAGTTTCATAAATAGTTCGTACTTCCTTGGCCTCTGGACCAATTTAACCGTGTCGTTTTCCGATCAGAAATCAATGTGTCCAGGATCTTAAACGACTTAATAAGTTTATGTTGTGTAGTTTTATCATATTCTCTGCACTGAAAGTGTAGCAAAAGATTGCTGAAATCAGGTATTGTTTTCGCTGAAAAATTCTGACATGGACATCGTATATGATTGGCGCACTGATGCTCGACATCGCTGGTACTCATCTGAGCCAGGAAGACATTGAATTGTTGCAGGCTCCGCAGGTTGGCGGAGTCATTCTATTCGGTCGCAATATTGAATCACCTGCGCAGGTGCGAGCACTGACAGATCATATGCGTCAGATTCGCCCGGACATTCTGGTTGCTGTCGATCAGGAAGGCGGACGTGTTCAGCGTTTAAAACAAGGCTTTACCTTACTCCCAGCGATGGGCCGTTTTGGTGAGCTTTACCAGAGTGAGCCTGAACGGGCGCTAGAACTGGCTGAAAAATGTGGCTGGTTGATGGCCACCGAAGTTCTGGCAGTCGGTATTGATTTCAGTTTTGCTCCCGTATTGGATCTGAACGATATTAGTGATGTGATTGGGGACCGGAGCTTTGCCCACAATATTCAGGACATCATTCCTCTGGCCAGTGCCTTTCTAAAAGGAATGAAACGTGCCGGTATGGCCTCGACCGGAAAGCATTTTCCCGGTCACGGTTCGGTAAAAGCCGATTCGCATGTCGCTGCTGCGGTAGATCTGCGCAGTTATGAAGAAATTCAGCAAAAAGACATGCAGACCTTTATTCAGCTGCAACCACAACTGGATGCCTTGATGCCCGCGCACGTCATTTATAGTCAGGTCGATCCGAATCCAGCTGGTTTTTCGGAGTTCTGGATTCAGAAGGTTTTACGTCAAGAACTCGGCTTCGACGGCGTGCTGTTCTCGGATGACCTGAGCATGCAGGCTGCTTGCGTGGCAGGGGGTGCCGATGCCCGGATTCAGGCAGCACTGAAAGCCGGTTGTGATATGGGGCTGGTCTGTAATGACCGTGCTGCACAATGTGTGGCACTAGAAGGCATTGCTGATCTGCCGCTTCCTCATCAACAGCGTCTGGAACGCATGCGCGGCCGTATTCCTGAAATTCAGATTGACTCAGTCTTGGACCTTGGTGATGAATGGCAACTGGTTCGTGATGAGATCACCGCCTTCAAAAATCAGCTGACTGCATAGCCTGATTTAAATCACCTAATTCATGAATATGATAAAAGGAGCACCACAAGGTGTTCCTTTTTGTTTATGATGTCAAAACACCAAAAACGTATACAATAACAATAAGGTCAGGATGACATGACACAACCACTCTCACAACATCGCCATATTTCTTTTACTGCCCACTATACTGGTTATATCTGGTATCAAATGGGGATTTCGCATCCGGTGTTTGCCACTGGTCGCGGCAAGTTTCTGGCGGCCTTAGTCCATCCGCTGGAAAGCTGGACAGAAAAATATGTCGGTGGCAGTATGCGCACCACGTTAAAACAACGCCACCAGATGATTGATGAACATCTCTGTCAGCTCATTAGCCAGTACCCACAGCTACAAGTCTTAGAAATTGCCTGTGGCCTCTCCCCGCGTAGCTGGAATTTCAGGCAAAAATATCCTGAAATAAATTATCGTGAGCTGGACCTGCCGGATATGGCCAAGATCAAGACCCAGGCATTAAAATCGCTGGATCAGGATGCCCCGGAAGTCCTGACTGCCGATATTTTTAGTGCAGAACTGGCCAATATTTTTCAGCTCTTTGATCCTAAGCAGCCGTTGGTGGTGATTAGTGAGGGACTGATCAACTATTTCGATCAAGATCTGCTGCAGACTTTATTCAGCGGTATTACTGAATATGGACAGCGCTTTCCTGAAATCCACTATCTCAGTGATCTCTATCCTGAACCGGTCAAAAACCGCCTGGCCAGTTTTATCTGGACCTGTAGCCGCTTACTGAAGTTTATGTCACGTAGTGCCTTTACTTTTCATTTTAAATCTCCGCAAGAATTGCAACAGTTCGTTCAACACAGCGGATTTAGCCAAGTCGTGGTGCAACAACCACAACGTTATTTTGCCCAGCCTCGCCAGCCGAATCCGATGATTGAACAAGATGAGCATTTGGGTGATCTGGTCTGGATGCTATATGCAACGAAAAAAAACAGCGTTTAACTACGCTGTTTTTTTGATTCCAGATTCAAACCTTCAGTTCCAAAGGTCGTGGCCCTTTAAACCACAGCCTCCAGAATCTGCTCTTGAAGCAGGGCTTTCTGCTGCTGGACAAAACGCAGCAAGCGGTCTGCCACCTCAAAACTGCCATGTTTAAACAAGGCACGAATCTGGGTGTCCTCGTGTTCGAAGATCAGACATTCAATTTTAAACTCGCCTGCTTCATCTTCTAGATGGAGGGCCAGATCGCGGGGATATTGGATGGCTTTTTGAACTTGAGCGTCTTCTAGCTCCAGTAACACGCCAAAAAAGCTCAGATCTACAATTGCTGTCTTTAGACGTAGATCAGAATGACGATGGCTGAGATACCGTTCTGGATCCTGCACAGGAATACGGTCTTCACCGCGGCGTTCCAGTTTTAACATCTGCTCGCGGGTAAATGGAAGAATACCCTCTAGTTGATCGACTGGCTCATTGCGCAGGAACGTCGCAAACAGATGCATGGTTTCCTTACGGCGCTGCAACTGTGGCACATGATCAGCGCCCGCGATCTGCACATATTGCATATCTGGACATTGCAGGGCGAAACCGGCATTTTCATGCGGCAGGGTGAAACTGTCATACTGCCCACAGGCCACCAATACCTTACATTGTGGAATTGGTACATGTTTCAGACGCAGCAGACGGTTACAGTTAATATCATAACGGTCTTGCTCAGTGGCACTAAACTCCGCCATCTGTCTAAAGAACAGCCGCTTGGCTGTGGGTGACATACGCGTTTCGGCTAGACGGGCATGATTGACCAGATAGAGAATGACGGCCTGACCAAACTCATCCATCCGGCCTTCTTTCATCAGATGCAGGGATTCTTCCAGCAGCATACGCCAGCTTTTGCGGGTCTTCTGCATCACGCCCATCAGAATCATACGATCGACCAGTTCGGGGCGTTGATCGGCCAGACAGGACGCCACCACCGAGCCAAGTGACATGCCAAGCACGGCAACTTTGGGCAAGCACATTTGCTCCAGCCAGCATCCTAGCATGCCCGCCAGGTCTTCCAGCTCCAAAGCCCCCGCCGATTGACCTGTATCTACATTAGAGATTTGCTGATTGGCACCCATAGAAGGTAAGTCAATCAGAATAATAGGACCGGCGGCAAAGAGCTGCTCGACACAGTATTTATAGGAATTAAAGTTCTGGAATGCGCCACCAATGATGACCATTGGCGTCATGTGCAATGTTTCAGCACGGGCAATTGCCATATACTCAATTTTCCAGCCTGCCATCCAGGTGGTACGTGGCGGCTGCTTAAAACTATTTTTATCGTAAAGATCAAAAAAGCCATAGTGACTGGGTTGATCCATGCTCGGGTGATCCATCTGGATAATGGAATTCATATTCCTTTCCTCCATCCTTGCCTTATTTTTATTGTGCAAGCAATTATTGAGAGATTTCATGCTTCAAGATCAAATGTGAAGGTCCTGAATACGCGTCCACTCTGTATTTATTATGTAATTCGACATCAATGTCGCTGTCATTCATTCTATACAGAGCTGCTTTTCTCACGCAACTCATCTAGCAACCGCTTATCTGCTTTTAAAGATAAAACAATTTCAAAATGTTTAGCTCTTGTAAATCCAAATGAAATTTTAACAGCGGGCTTCATTGTGCTGTCACAGGCTGTTAATATCAAGAGGATATTTCTAAGTGATCGAACCGCTATGCAAGAGTCTATTGAACAATATATGCAAACGGTAGGACAGCAGGCTCGTCAGGCTTCACGTGTCTTGGCGCGTGCGTCCACCCAAACCAAAAACAATGCCCTGTCGGCTATTTATACTGCGTTAAAAAATAGCGAGGCGACTATTCTGGCTGCCAATCAGATCGATATGAACAAGGCGCACCAGAACCATCTCGACAGTGCCCTGCTCGATCGCTTAGAACTGACCCCCACACGCTTTACAGCAATGCTGCAAGGTTTAAATGATGTGATTAGCCTGGTGGACCCGATTGGTGAAATTACTGATATGGCTTACCGTCCGTCGGGTATCCAGCTCGGCAAGATGCGCGTTCCATTGGGTGTGGTCGGCATGATTTACGAATCCCGTCCGAATGTTACGCTTGAAGCGGCTTCCTTGGCGCTCAAATCCGGCAATGCCATTATTTTACGTGGTGGTTCAGAAGCGCTGGAATCGAATCAGGCCATTGCAACCGCCATTCAGCATGGCCTACAAGTGGCTGGCTTACCTGAAGCTGCGGTTCAGGTGATTAATACCACTGATCGTGCCGCCGTCGGTCAGCTGATTACCATGTCAGAATATGTAGATGTAATTGTTCCTCGTGGTGGTAAAGGCCTGATTGAACGCATCACCCATGAGGCTCGTGTGCCTGTCATCAAGCATCTGGATGGGAATTGCCATGTTTATGTCGAAGCGCAAGCAGACTTACAAAAAGCGTTGCCAATTGCGTTAAATGCAAAAACCCATCGCTATGGGGTATGTAATGCCATGGAAACCTTGCTGGTCGATGAAAAAGTGGCGGAAGAATTCCTGCCGCGTATTGCCGAACTGTATGCCGAAAAGCAGGTCGAACTGCGTGGCTGTGCAGCGACCCGACGTCTTCTAGGCGATCAGCAAGTGCTGCCTGCTTCAGAGGAAGACTGGTATGCCGAATATCTGGGACCGATTCTGGCGGTAAAAGTAGTCTCTGGACTTGAAGAAGCCATCGAGCATATCAATAAGTATGGCTCACACCATACCGACTCGATTATCACAGAAAACTACAGTCTGGCCCGTGAGTTCTTGGCCGGTGTAGACTCAAGCTCGGTCATGATCAATGCCTCGACCCGTTTTGCCGATGGCTTTGAATACGGTCTGGGTGCAGAGATCGGCATCTCAACAGATAAGATTCATGCCCGCGGTCCGGTCGGCCTGGAAGGTCTGACCTCGCAAAAATGGATTGTGTTTGGTGATGGCCAGATTCGCCAGTAATTCCCCCACTTCATAATCAGCCCTGTTCATCAGGGCTGATTTTTTAAAAATCTTTAAGCTGCGTAGAATCAGAAATACTGACCTTATGGGTCATCTTTTTAGAGATTATCTTTATTCATTTGTAGCTTGTTTATATTTTCTAAAATTCTGTGTATACACTATCAACAGACGATTCGAGCTCAACGTGCTGAATCTAGAAAAGTTTGCGCATCGCTCAGATCAATATGCCCTATTATTTTATTAATAAATGAAAAAGATGAACTGATAAATTTTAATTATAACCAGGGTAATAATCGATAGTGCTTAAGTCTAATCACCTAAAGTCTATCTAGGACAGCAAAAAAACGCGTGTTACAACTGCGGAACTGATCTAAATTGCAACGCCTTCACCAGCAAGCAGGTCAACCAAATGGATGTGAATTTTAATTAGAATATCGGGTGGATTAACGTGTCTAAATCAGTATTAGTTATCAATTGTGGCTCTTCTTCAATCAAGTTCGCCTTATTACTTGAAGAACAGAACTTCCGTATTCACGGCTTAGCTGAAAACTTAGGCACAGAGCATGCCCGCATTAAAGGTGTAACTGTCGGCAATGAAGCGGTCGACATCCATATTCCCTTTGCAGATCATAAAAAAGCCCTCGAAGTGGGTCTAGAACGTCTTGCCAACTATAAGCCAGATGCAATCGGTCATCGTGTAGTACATGGCGGCAACCTCACCAAAGCTGAGCTGATTAACGATGAAATCATCGATAAGATTCGTGAGGCGACCCCTTTAGCACCGTTACATAATCCGGCGCATCTGATCGGTATTGAAGCGACCAAACGCCTGTTTCCGGATCTGCCGCAAGTGGCAGTATTCGATACCGCTTTCCACCAGACGATGCCCGCACATGCCTATCGCTATGCGTTGCCGAAGTTCCTCTACACTGAACATGGGGTCCGTCGTTATGGCTTCCATGGTACTAGTCATGCCTATGTGTCAGACCGCGGTTCTGAACTGGCGGGCAGCTTTAAACAGGGTGGCTGGTTAACTGCCCACTTGGGTAATGGTAGCTCAACTTGCGCGGTATGGAACGGTCAAAGTGTAGATACCTCTATGGGCTTAACGCCGCTGGAAGGCATTGTCATGGGAACACGCAGTGGCGATGTCGATCCAAGCCTGCACAGCTTCCTGGCGAAAAATCTGGGCTGGGATATCTACAAGATTGACAAGATGCTGAATAGCCAGTCTGGTCTGTTAGGTCTGTCAGATTTATCCAATGATATGCGCACCCTGATTGACGCTTCAGAAAATGGCAATGAAGATGCTACTTTAGCCATTGAAGTATTCTGCTATCGTTTGGCCAAGTCCTTGGCAGCTCTTAGCTGTGGCCTGCCACGTATTGATGGCTTGTTCTTTACCGGCGGTATTGGTGAAAACTCGGCGTATATCCGAGACAAGACCATGACTTACCTGCCGCATTTTGGTTTCAATCTGGATCAAGAGGCCAACAATCGCTTGAAACGTGGTACTGAAGGTCGTATTGATACCGGTACTGGCCCACAAATCTGGGTGGTACCAACCGATGAAGAAGGCCGTATCGCCAAAGAAACCCAAACGGTGGTTGAACAGGAAGTGGAGCAAGCCACCGCAAAAAAGTCTGAACCTGAAGCTGCACTTGCATAAGCAAGTGCAGAATGCCTCTACCTGCCATTTTATCTAGATATTTGAATACGTTATGAAGACGATTTTATTAGTTCCTACCGGAGAAGGCGTTGGTTTAACGTCTGCATGTCTTGGCCTGATTTACGCTTTAGAATGCCAAGGTGTGAAAGCAGGCTTTGTAAAACCGTTTTCACAAGAAACCAGCGATACTGCGGATCGCACCACGGCTCTATATCGTCATGTGTCTAATTCCAAAACGGTTGAGCCGATCAGTTATAGCAGCATGATGCAGCGGCTGACGCATAACGAACAGGATGAACTTTTAGAAGATGCGGTTCGCCTGCACCGTGAAATTTCCCGGCATCATGACCTGATCATTGTCGAGGGCCTGGTGCAAAATGGTCGTGACAGCTTTGTCGATGACCTGAACACCTCACTGGCTCAAGCCTTGGATGCCAAAGTTATTCTGGTCAGTAATGCCAATATTCAACATCCAGTGCAAACAGCTGAAAAAGTTGAAAATCAGATCCGTAATTTTAGAGGCAGCAGCTCGACGCGCCTTTCCGGCATCCTGTTTATGCGAACCAAAGGGCTCCCGGAAGAATCTGCACAGATTCCTGTCACGATTGATCCGGAACTGCGCCTTGGAGCCGAAACCGAGCAATTTGTTCAAGCCTTGCAACAGACACATGCCCACATCGGCTCGGAAAAACTCCCCGTGATTGGTCTGGTGCCGTTCAGCAAGACCCTGAGCGTGCCACGCATGTCTGATCTCGCGGCACATATTTCTGCTGCCTGGATCCATGAAGGTGATGCGGCACATCGTCGCGTGCAGCATAGCAGCCTGATTGCTTCAAGCATTGAATACGAACTGCACAAATTTGTTGCCGGTGAGCTGATTATTAGTGCATCTGATCGTGTCGATGTGCTCTTGGCCAGTAGTCTCGCCAGCAGCAATGGGATTCCCCTTGCCGGCCTGGTGCTGACCGAACAACATCAACCGCATGCTCAGGCACTGGATTTCTGTCAGTCTGCCATTAAACATGGCCTGCCAATTTTGCATACGCCGTTAAGTGCCTTTGAAACTGCGCAAAAACTGGCTAATCTGGGCAATGAAATTCCGGTAGATGATACCGAACGTGCCGATCAGGTTACGCGCTTTGTTTCCAGCCATATCAATCAGGACTGGCTGACGCAGATGCTGAATGGCTCTTACCAGACGCGCCTGTCGCCATCGGCCTTCCGTCATGAACTGGTGCAAAAGTCGATTGCAGCGCAGAAACGCATTGTTTTGCCTGAAGGTGATGAACCGCGTACGATCCAGGCTGCTGCGATCTGTGAATCACGCGGTATTGCGCATTGTATTTTATTGGCAAAACCGGAAACCGTACTGGATGTCGCCAGAGCACGTGGTATCGAGTTGCCAGAGAGTTTGGAAATTATCGATCCTGACCTGATCCGCAACCATTATGTGGAAAAGATGGTCGAGCTGCGTAAAGGCAAACTCAACGAATTACAGGCCAAAGAACAATTACAGGACACGGTAGTACTCGGCACCATGATGCTGGCACTGAATCAGGTCGATGGACTGGTTTCCGGTGCCGTGCATACCACGGCCAATACCGTACGCCCAGCCTTCCAGCTGATTAAAACTGCGCCTGACTATTCACTGGTGTCTTCGGTATTCTTTATGCTGTTACCGGAGGAAGTTTATGTGTATGGCGACTGTGCCATCAATCCGGACCCAGATGCTGAACAGCTGGCTGAAATTGCCATTCAGTCTGCGGATTCTGCCAAAGCCTTTGGTATTGATCCGCGTATTGCCATGATTTCTTACTCGACCGGGACCTCCGGCATGGGTGCCGATGTAGAGAAAGTGGCTGAAGCCACCCGTATTGCCAAAGAACGTCGTCCTGATCTGCTCATCGATGGTCCATTACAATACGATGCTGCCTCTGTGGAAAGCGTGGGCCGCCAAAAAGCCCCAGACTCACAAGTGGCTGGCCGTGCCAATGTCTTTATTTTCCCGGACTTAAATACGGGTAATACCACCTATAAAGCCGTGCAACGTGCCGCCAATGTCGTGAGTGTCGGACCCATGCTGCAAGGCTTAAACAAGCCAGTAAATGACTTGTCACGTGGCGCCTTGGTGGATGACATTGTATTTACTATTGCCTTGACTGCGATTCAGGCGGATCAGCAAGCCTAAACCAGACTTTTTCATGCTCTGCTTTTAACCACCCCATGCATGCATGGGGTGGTCTTTTTATTGCCGAACCACACGCTCAAGACAATGAACATTATGATGAAAAAAGCCAGTCAACATGACTGGCCTTGATCAAGACTCACCGCTTCTCTACATGGTCTATCATGTAGAAATCAACTGTATAAGTTACTTCGTGGTCCATTGGGCTCGAACTTCATCCGCAGTTTTATTTAATACCACCTGATCGTCTTTCACTTCACTGACCCAGCTGAGTGGAATCAGATGATGTTCATTATTTTCATCATCACTACGGGTTAATTTAATGTTGTCCTGGCCTTCCAAGTGATCCACCTTACCAACTTGCGTGCCGTCTGAAGCAATTACTGATGCATGTTCTTTAATATCACTGGTATTTAGAGTAGTCATTATCATTGCCCTTTCTTTATAGAAGTTACGAGAAATTAGTCTAGGCAATATGGAATCAGCTGTGTTTAAGGGTTCACAGCGTTTCAGTATTTCTGAGTTAATAGTGTAAGGAGAAAAATACAGCATGTTTCAACGCGTGAATAGCGTACTAAAAGTTTGCAGAATTGAATAAATAGCAAGAATAGGAATAGGAAGAACAGAAAGGAAAGGAAAGGAAAGGAAAGGAAAGGAAAGGAAAGGAAAGGAAAGGAAAGGAATATTTTTATAGAATTTAAGGGAAAAAAAGAAGATAAAGCTTAAGCTTGATCTTCTTGCTTACCGTAGAACCAAGTTGCTGCGATATATGCGCTGAAGCCAAGAACCATAAGAACAACTGAAGCTGACATAGTTACAATCTCTAATGTTGATGCAGGCATTATGCGCAAGTTTTATGACAGTTATATGACAAAACCAACTGAGATGAATATTTATAAAAACATTAAAAATCAAATATTTAATAAAAAACAATCATATTTTGATGAAGTTTTACTCTGTAATATGACAGTCAATATGACATTTTTTCGTAACCATCAGACTTTTAAGCTCATTTTTAATCCAGCTTTTTACGATATTAAACTTTCAGCCAAAACGTCCACAAGATCGGCATTTTGTCTTATAATTTGGCCCGCTAGCTATCAGCCCGCTCAAGAGATTTTTGTATGACAACTATTATCAAGCAAGATGACTTGATCACATCGGTTAAAGATGCGCTTCAGTTCATTTCTTACTATCACCCGCAAGACTTTATCCAGGCGATGAGCCGTGCGTATGACCGTGAAGAAAACAAAGCGGCTAAAGATGCGATCGCGCAAATCTTAATTAACTCTCGTATGTGTGCAGAAGGCCATCGTCCTATCTGTCAGGATACCGGTATCGTCAATGTATTCGTTGAAGTGGGCATGGATGTTAAGTTCGATTTAACCATGAGCTTAGACGATGCAATCAACGAAGGTGTACGTCAAGGTTACCTAGAGAACTCAAACGTACTGCGCGCATCGGTACTTGCTGACCCGGCGTTTGGTCGTAAGAATACCAAAGACAATACTCCTGCTGTGATCTATCACAAACTTGTTCCTGGTAACAAAGTCGATATCACTGTGGCAGCCAAAGGTGGCGGTTCAGAAAACAAATCTAAACTGGCGATGTTAAACCCGTCTGACTCAATCGTGGATTGGGTACTGAAAACTGTTCCGACCATGGGTGCAGGCTGGTGTCCGCCTGGTATGCTCGGTATCGGTATTGGTGGTACTGCTGAAAAAGCCATGATGCTTGCCAAAGAAGCATTGATGGAAGAGATCAATATGGACGAACTTCTTCGTCGTGGTCCACAAAATAAACTTGAAGAACTTCGTATCGAAATCTTCGAAAAAGTAAACGCGCTTGGTATTGGTGCACAAGGTCTTGGCGGTTTAACCACTGTTCTCGACATTAAAATTAAAGATTACCCTTGTCACGCTGCAGGCAAGCCAGTCGGTATGATTCCGAACTGTGCTGCAACGCGTCATGCTCACTTCACGCTAGATGGTTCTGGTATTGCAAATATTATTGCGCCAAACATTTCTGACTATCCTGAAGTTACTTGGGATTCATCAACCTCTAAACGTGTTGACCTGGACAATATCACCCAAGAAGAAATGAACGCTTGGCAACCAGGTGATACACTGCTTCTAAACGGTACCATTTACACTGGTCGTGATGCAGCGCACAAACGTATGGTAGACATGCTGAATAACGGTGAAGAACTTCCTGTTGATCTAAAAGGTAAGTTCATCTACTACGTTGGTCCTGTAGATCCTGTAGGCGACGAAGTCGTTGGTCCTGCTGGTCCTACAACTGCAACCCGTATGGATAAATTCACGCGCCAAGTATTAGAAGCGACGGGTTTATTCGGGATGATTGGTAAAGCCGACCGTGGCCCTACTGCTATTGAAGCGATTAAGGACAACAAGGCGACTTATCTAATGGCTGTCGGTGGTGCGGCTTACCTGGTATCTAAAGCAATTCGTGAAGCTGAAGTGGTTGCCTTTGCTGACCTAGGTATGGAAGCGATCTACAAGTTTGTGGTCAAAGACATGCCTGTATCTGTAGCGGTTGACGTTAACGGTACTTCTGTACACGCCACTGCACCGAAACTCTGGCAAGCAAAAATTGGTAAGATTCCAGTAGTTGACGCTGCTGCGGGCTAATTTAAGCTGCAATAAAAAAGCACCCGCTCTGGGTGCTTTTTTATGCTCTGCCTGTACATTAGAAAAGCCTTACCAGGTGCGTGGATCCCACAATTTAAATGGTGTAGTCAATTGTACATCTTGTGAAGGATCATACTTGGCTGCTTTGATTTTTTGCGCTTTCTTACGGACGTGGTCGCTTTCTGCATCTTGCGCCACAAAATTATAGCTTTCAGATTTCAGCTGGGTAAATGCAATTTCATTCCTACCGCTACTTTCCGGCATCAGCATTAACGGACCCGTCGTTGTGTGACGAGTCGACATGTTTTCTTCATCATACTTAATAAAATAGGACTGGCCTGCTTCCACACTAAAGTCGAGATATTTCGGCTTTTGAAAATGCAGTGCACCCAGCGGACGGCTGGTACTCAGACGATAAGTTCCCGGCGGCAGCTCAACCCAGTAATAATGATTATGCAGCAAACTCGGGATACGCTCCTGATTGATAAACAGGCTGGCTGCCACAATTTCCTGACGGTTCCACTTGGAATCAGGTCGATACAGATAGACCACAGCGGCTTGCTCATGTTGTGGCTGCACTGGTGCAAAACGTTGACCCAGTTTTTGGTTCACCCACCCGCCAATCGTAAACATGCCCAGTCGATGTTGTTCCACAAAGCCAGGTTCTTCATTAAGATCGATATTTTTTAGTGTCGATGTGAGTTGCTGTTCCTGAACCGCATGCTTCGAATGGCAGCCCATTAAAGCCAAACTGCTGATCAGTACAATGGCAGCTTTACGCATGTTTATCCCTCACTGCGTTTTTATTATTTTTTACGTTGTTTTAAAAATCTCTATGGCTCGCTCGTGCTAGGCATCCGCGCCTAAAGGATGAGATTAACATCGCCCTGCTTTTTTGGAAATAAAAAAACGTGCGAAAACAGTTCATTTCCGCACGTTTCTGACGAATAGCAATTAAGCAGATTTGCTATTTACGACTTTGAGATCAACTCTGGGAGTTTCTGCTGCTTCCTCTGCCGCTTGGCGCTCGGCACGAAACTCAGGCGCAGCTTCACCGTTAATTACGGCTTCGTTGACCACGACAGTGCCAACGTCTGTACGACTTGGTAAGTCATACATGGTTTCAAGCAGTGAGTTTTCAAGAATTGAACGTAGACCACGCGCACCCGTATTATGCTCAAGGGCTTTTTTTGCCACTGCACGTAATGCTGAATCTTCAAACACCAAGTCCACATCTTCCATATCAAACAAATGCTGATATTGACGCGTTAAAGCATTCTTCGGTTCAGTCAGAATCTGCATCAAGGCGTCTTCATCGAGTTCATCCAGTGTCGCAATAACAGGCAAACGACCGATAAATTCTGGAATCAGACCGAACTTCACCAGGTCATTGGCTTCGACCTGACGGAACAAATCAGAAAGCTTTTTGGTTTCGTCTTTGTTACGCACTTCCGCCGTAAAGCCAATCCCGCCTTTTTCCTGACGCTGCTGCACGATTTTCTCAAGACCCGAGAATGCACCGCCACAGATAAATAGGATATTCGAGGTATCAATCTGGATGAATTCTTGCTGTGGATGCTTGCGACCACCTTGTGGCGGAATAGAAGCAACCGTACCTTCAATCATTTTTAAAAATGCTTGCTGTACGCCTTCACCCGACACATCACGCGTGATTGATGGGTTTTCAGACTTACGGGTAATCTTGTCGATTTCATCGATATAGATAATGCCCTTTTGTGCTTTTTCCACATCATAGTCGGCTTTTTGCAGCAGTTTCTGCACGATGTTTTCAACATCTTCACCCACATAACCGGCTTCAGTTAATGTGGTGGCATCTGCCATCGCAAAAGGCACATCTAACAGACGCGCAAGAGTTTGCGCCAGCAAGGTTTTACCTGACCCTGTTGGACCGACCAGCAAAATATTACTTTTGGCAATTTCTACCCCATCTTCTGCTTTCTTGCCATTGGTTTGCACTTTTAAGCGCTTGTAATGGTTATAGACCGCAACAGATAAGGTTTTCTTAGCTACATCCTGACCAATCACATATTGATCCAGCGCCGCACGGATTTCATGCGGTTTCGGCAAAGGACGATTCGCCCAGTCATTACTTTCAACTTGCTGACTGGTTTGAACCAAATCTAAGCATACGTCCACACATTCATTACAAATGTAGGCGTCTTCGCCAGCAATCAGCTTGCCGACTTCAGACTGCATTTTACCGCAGAATGAACAATGCTTTTGTCCTTGAGTATGTTCGGACATAGTCTCTCCAATATCTCAATCTTTAACACTTATGGACGTTTGCTTAACACTTCGTCCACGAGACCATATTCTTTGGCTTGCTGAGCAGTCATAAAGTTATCACGGTCAGTATCACGTGCCACTTTTTCATATTCCTGACCACTATGCTCTGCCATCAAACGGTTTAGGCGTTCTTTAATGAACAGGATTTCGCGGGCATGAATTTCAATATCAGATGCCTGTCCACGGAAACCACCTAATGGTTGGTGAATCATAACACGGGCATTTTCTAAACAGTAACGCTTGCCCTTGGTCCCAGCATTTAACAGGAAAGCACCCATGGATGCTGCCTGTCCCATACAATAAGTCACAACATCTGGCTTAATGAACTGCATGGTGTCATAAATCGCCATACCTGCAGTCACCGAGCCACCTGGTGAGTTGATATAGAGGTGAATATCCTTATCTGGATTTTCTGCTTCTAAAAACAGCATTTGCGCAACAATCAGGTTGGCCATGTTGTCTTCAACTTCACCTGTCAAAAAAATTACCCGTTCACGTAAAAGACGTGAATAAATATCAAAAGAACGCTCACCACGAGAGGATTGTTCTACCACCATTGGCACTAAAGCGTTTTCAATCTCTGGAACATACATATGTTTATTTATTCCTAAATTTTTTGTGACTTCACTCATAATCACAATATGAGGGATAATTACCTAAATTGCAAAATATTCGCCATGAATTCCATAATATTTTTTGCATGAGTTTTGTGAAAACAGTCTAGGTAGATATAAGCTAAGCTATTAAAAAAAGGCGCATAAAGCGCCTTTTTCTGTTCAGCTGAACTTAGCCTTGCTGGCGATCTTGCTGAGCTTTTAACAGGTCTTCATAGCTAACTTTAGTGTCAGTCACTTTAGCCGCAGCTAGGATGTGATCAACCACTTGGTCTTCAAGCACAACTGCTTCAATTTGAGCACGTTGTTGCTTGTCATTTTTGAAGAATTCAATCACTTCGTTTGGATCTTCATAAGAAGAAGCCATGTCTTCGATATAAGCTTCTACGCGAGCTTGATCAACTTCGATTTTCGCATCAGCAAGTACGCTGCTTACGAGAACGCCAAGTTTAACAGATTTTTCAGCTTGTTCCTTGAACAATTCGTCTGGAAGCATGCTTGAATCAAATGCTTTCGCGCCTTGTGCACCGAACTGCTGCGTGAACTGCTGGATCATTTGTTGACGTTGACGGTCAATTTCTTGAGCAAGCATCGCTGCTGGAATTTCAACTTCGTTCGCTGCTACAAGCGCGTCAAAAGTTGCACCTTTCACTTGGTTACGCAGGCCGTTTTTCACTTCACGTTCCATGTTTTTGCGAACGTCAGCTTTCAGTTTTTCAACGCCTTCTTCTTCAGAAAGACCGAAGATTTTCAGGAATTCAGCATCAACTTCTGGAAGTTTTTGTTTTTCAACAAGTTTCACATTGATTTTGAACTGTGCCTGTTTACCAGCAAGGTTTTCAGCTTGGTAGTCTTCCGGGAAAGTTACATCGATAACTTTCTCTTCGCCTTTCTTCATACCGATGATGCCATCTTCGAAGCCAGGAATCATACGACCAGAACCCAGTACCAGCTTAAAGTCTTCTGCAGTACCGCCTTCGAACTTTTCACCGTCTACAGTGCCTTCAAAATCGAAAGTCACTTGCATGTCTTTTTTTGCCATGCCTTTGGTTTCAGCCCAAGCTGCACGTTGTTTTTGAAGATTTTCAATCATCTTCTCAACGTCTTTGTCGTTTACTTCAGCAGCATTACGTTCTACTTCAAGACCTTCGAACTTCACTTCTACTTCTGGGTAAACTTCAACAGTTGCTTCATACACTAAAGCATCGTCTTTCATTTCAGTTTTTTCGATATTTGGCATACCAACAGCGTTGATTTTCTCTTGTTGGATTGCTTCGAAAACTGTGTCACGAATGATATCGTTAACAACTTCTTGGTAGATACCAGCACCGTATTCACGACGAACAACGTTCAAAGGCACTTTACCAGGACGGAAGCCGTTGATCTTCGCAGTTTTAGCAGTGCGTTTTAAACGAGCTTCAAATTGCTCATTAATTCGGCTCGTCGGTACAGAAACATTTAAACGACGGGCAACGCCCGAAACCGCTTCAGAAGTTACTTGCATGGCTTCCTC
>CANQWW010000029.1 GCA_947627655.1 uncultured Acinetobacter sp.
GGATTGGTAGTAAAAAGCAAAGTACTGAACTGGCACGTAGCCCGTTCCACAAAGATTATGACCGTATTATTTTTTCGCAGAGCTTCCGGCAGCTGAATCGTAAAACTCAAGTCCACCCCTTAACTCAACATGATGGTATTCATACCCGCCTGACCCATTCGCTGGAAGTATCCTGTATTGGTCGCTCGCTCGGCATGCTGGCAGCTGAAAAAATCAAAGACAATTTACCGGCCTGGATTTCTCCCGCTGATGTAGGCGCTATTATTCAGGCTGCCTGTCTGGCGCATGATATTGGCAACCCACCTTTCGGCCACGCCGGTGAATATGCTATTCGGGAATGGTTTGATGATGTCTCACATACAGACTTTCTCAAAGATTTAAGTCCAGAACAGGAAGCGGATGTACGTCAGTTTGAAGGTAATGCGCAAGGCCTGCGTCTGCTGACTAAAATTGACTACCACCCTTATGATGGCGGCATGCGCCTGACCTATGCCACCTTAGGAGCCTATCTCAAATATCCTTGGCTGTCGCAGGCAATTGATCCAACGGGCAATATTCCGGCCAGCGGACGTCCAAAGTTTGGCTGCTATCAGTCGGAAAAAGACATTTTGCAAGAGATTGCTGGACAGCTGGGCTTGATCCAGCTCGGAGACTATCACTATTGTCGTCATCCGCTGACCTATCTATTAGAAGCTGCCGATGACATCTGTTATGCGCTGATTGACCTGGAAGATGGCATTAGTCTGAACATGCTCAGTTATGCTGAAGTTGAACCGGTTTTTCTGAACTTAGTGGGAGATTATGGAAGCCCTGAAGAAATTGGTATGTCAGACACCACCTGGCAACAAAAAATTGCCGCTTTGCGTGGTCGGGTGATGAAACGTTTGGTGGATGAAGTCACCACGACCTTTGCCCGGCATCAGCAGGAAATACTCATGGGTCAGCTCAAAGGTTCCTTGCTCAGTTATTGCAGCCCTGATATTGAAGTCGGGATTAATCGTGCCAAAGCGCTGGCACGAGACAAGATTTTTGAACATCCGCAAAAAGCCGGTCTGGAAATCATTGCCCATCAGAGTCTGCAAAGTATTCTGGATGCCTTTATTCCATTAACCACGCCACATAAGAACCTGAGTTTTAAAGAGCAAAGATTGATGGCGATTTTAAAACGTTCTGGCGCACAGTTCACTCATGACCATTATGACAACATCATGCAGGTACTGGATATTGTGTCCAAGTTTTCCGATCATCAGGCTTATAATCTGGCGCAGGAGCTGCATGGCAATAAGGCCGGTTTAATCTAATGACACCTGCCGAACAGGACTCACGTCAACAACGTAACTTTACTTTGCTGATTGGCGGTTTTTGTGGATTCGTCATTTTAGGCTTATATGGTTTGAGTCAAATCAGTCAGCAACCGAAAATATCCGAGTCACTCTCAGAGAAACTTGAGCGCACACCCAAGCAAATGGGTCATTTATATAATGAAGTCGCACAAATTTTTGCGGATGATCTGCCACCACTTTCTGCGGATGCAATGCGTTATACACCACGTTTTGGTACAGAATTTAAATTTGAAATTAAAACTGTGCAACTCTCTATGCATCATTGGAGTCACGTTATATTTCCTCGTTTCTTAGAACGTGGATGGAGCATACAACAAAATGAGCCAACTCATATTTTGTTGTATCACCCGACATTTGGCTATGCCCATGCCAAGTTAGACCAAACTCAAGCACTTTGGCAGTTTAGTTTTCGTCGATCTAATCAGTATCTGTATGAAATGCAAAAGTAAGTGCAAAATCAATCTTGATTTTTTTGCCTTTCACCAAAATGCTGATTACTATGCCCGTATTAAATTTGAGTATATATAAAAAATGATTGGATGCCTGATAGGTGAAGTGCTTGCTTTAGAAGCACCGACTGTTGTGTTAAACGTAAATGGTGTCGGCTATGAAGTCGATACGCCACTCACGACGTTCTGCCAATTACAAAAAGGTCAGAAAGTGACGCTATGGACGCATTTAGCAGTCCGTGAAGATGCACAGCTGTTGTACGGTTTTTTAAACCCGCAAGAGAAAACTATTTTCCGTACCTTGCTCAAAGTCAGCGGTGTGGGACCTAAAATGGCATTAGGTATTTTATCGACCCTCAGCGTGGAAATGCTGATTCATACCGTTGAACATGAAGATGTAAATACACTGGTGAAAGTGCCGGGGGTAGGTAAAAAAACAGCGGAACGTTTGATGATTGAACTACGTGATCGTTTTAAAGCCATGGCATCCGGTACAGTGCCGATGAATTCAACCACAGAACAAATTCAATTTACCGGTAACTCTGCGGTGGCTGAAGCCGAAGCTGCACTGCAATCTTTAGGCTACAAACCAGCAGAAGCCCAAAAACTGGTCAATGCAGCCAAAGGCGACTTTACTGAAGCCAGCGACATTATCCGTGCAGCATTAAAGTCGATGAATAAATAAGAGGGAAATAACTCTATTCTAAAGAATTTTGGTTAGCCTCCCATTTTTGATCCATGACTGGCGACATGGATGTCGCCGGTTGAGTTGAGGTACAGGAAGTACCTTCAACTCAACAAAAGATTTTTGTTACTTTTGATCTTTCAAAAGTAAGGCATCGCCTACGCGAAAGCAGTGAATATCTTTCATCATTCGCGGCCGTGCAACTAAATGTGGTATGTATAACCATAACGCGACAATCGAATTCACGAAAATAGAACTGACTTAATATGCAAGACCGTCTCATCAGTGGTTCTGAAAAACCCGAAGATCACTTTGATCGTGCCATCCGCCCCACCTCCCTCGATGACTATATTGGTCAGCCTGTAGTGCGTGAGCAGATGGAAATTTTTATTGGTGCAGCTCGTGGCCGTGAAGAAGCACTGGACCATACCCTGATCTTTGGTCCCCCTGGTCTAGGTAAAACCACACTGGCCAATATTATTGCCCGTGAAATGGGCGGTAACTTAAAGTCCACTTCAGGCCCGGTTCTGGAACGTGCAGGCGATTTGGCCGCCATGCTGACCAATTTGGAAGAAGGTGACGTTTTATTTATTGATGAGATTCATCGCCTTTCTCCTGTGATTGAAGAGATTCTCTATCCAGCGATGGAAGATTACCAGCTGGATATCATGATCGGTGAAGGCCCAGCTGCCCGCTCCATTAAACTGGATTTACCACCTTTTACTTTGGTGGCAGCAACCACACGTGCCGGGCTACTGACCTCTCCACTACGTGACCGTTTTGGTATTGTGCAGCGTTTAGAATTCTATTCAGTTGAAGATTTGACCCATATTGTCAAACGTTCTGCAAGTCTGATGGATGTGCCAATGACGGATGAAGGTGCACTAGAAGTGGCTCGCCGTTCCCGCGGTACACCACGTATTGCTAACCGTTTATTACGTCGCGTCCGTGACTATGCACAAGTCAAAGGCACTGGTGAAGTCACTCAGGACATGGCGCAACGTGCACTGGATATGCTGAATGTCGATAAAGATGGTTTAGATACCTTAGACCGTCGTTACCTTAGCATGTTGCTTGAGCGTTTTGATGGTGGCCCTGCGGGCGTGGAAGCTTTGGCTGCAGCAATGGCAGAAGATTCAGGCACACTTGAAGATGTGATTGAACCGTATTTGATTCAGCAAGGTTATGTGATGCGGACTGCACGTGGTCGGATCGCGACCAATATGGCCTATTTGCAGTTTGGGATGACACCGCCTGAACCGAAATAGAAATAATATAAAAGGGAGTGAATACTCACTGCTGCCCCATAGTTGAAGTGATTCGGTTTAAGCTACGTGCGTGTGGCAGGGATGCCACACATTACCCATCACGACAGGAGGTCGTGTATGGGTAATAAAAGACTTTTGCCTACTTTGGGTCTTTCCAAAGTAGGGTTTTGCCTGCACAAAGCCATTTAAACTTTTAAACAAAATATGAGGCTGTATATGTTTAACCACAAATATAAATAAATTTCAGATAGTTAAATTGTTTTTATTGTTTAATACAAACCTGGTTAAAATTATGGGACAACAGTGAGTGAATACTCCCTTTCCTTCATCCAACATGTAACTATCAGATGAAAAATAGCCTTTTACTATTTACCTTAGCATCACTCTGTTCTACTTCTTATGCTCAAGTATCTTGGCAATGCACCAATAAGCATGTTGAGATTTCATGTAATGAACAAAGTTGTCAGGTTCAAACTGAATCATTCACGCCTTTTAATATAAAAATTAACAACAATCAAAAGGTCAGTATTTGTGCTTATTCTGGTTGCTGGAGTGGAAAAGTAAAACACGCCTACTCAAAAACTTTTGATCAGTATTTTACCCTACGACTTACTTGGAATAATGGTGAAATAAGCGATGAAAGTTTTTCCATTGCTATAGATAAGACAGAGCAAATAGGCAGCTTATTAGGCTCTGGATTTATCATTCCACTGATTTGTGAAGCTGAATAAGTCATCTATAAAGACACGTGTTGCCGAAGGCAACACGTGTCTTGAATTCAATTATTTTTTATTTGTATCAGTGAACTCACTAAAATCTGCCTTACGGATCATGGCATGAATCCCTTTAGTCTTATCCACCACTTGAGACACTTCAAAATCAGTGGCTGCACTTAAATAAGCATAGGCTATTTCTTCTGAAATCCCGTATTCATTGACCAGAAAACGAATCGCTTCACGCGTGGATTTTCGCATGGCTTCATCCAGGTCTTCATCTAGGCCCGGGGTAATCCAGAACTCAGCATTTTCACCCAAAGGCTGAGTTAAGGACTGGCCTGGAATCTTATCCTTACCAGATTTAAGTACCGAAATTTTAAAGGTGGCACGCGCTGAACCTTCCAGTGCAGTCAATGCAACTTCACCATCACCCTGTACAAAATGACTATCACCGGTATAGAACAACGCACCCGGCACTTGTACTGGATAGTACGCAGTAGCACCTGCCGTCAAATCATTGATATCAATATTACCGCCATAAAATGATGGCGGTACAGAATGCACAGGCTCACTGGTATTTGGGGCAACACCCATGGTGCCCATAAACGGATTTAGCGGGAAACGGATCGCTTTGCCAGATTCAGTTTTCAGTACCCCTTCCCAGACTCCATTTGCATTTTTTTCAATTGGAGTAAAAATAGAAACATTACCGTATGCTTCAGGATTTTCCGGTGAAGCATGATTATGTTTTTCACGTTTTGGAAACTCTGGCAACGTCCCCTTTCCATGACGGTTTGAAATCACCCCATAAGGCACACGCGGCTCAATGTTTAAAATTTCAACTTTAAGAATATCTCCGGGCATAGCGCCTTCAACATAGACGGGTCCTGTAATAACATGCGGCCCATCTTTATGAAAATCATGCTGGAGTGTAGAGGCAGTAATCAGCTTAGCTTCATCCAGAATATACTCGGGCTTAACACCTTGAGCTGTAAAATATTTTTCAGCATTACGACCTTGGTCTTCAAGTAATCCTTCATGTGACACTGTATCAAATGTAATCACGCTACCTGATGGCATAGTCAAAACAGGTTTTGCATCTTTATTGGGTAAATATCCCCATGTAATTGTTTTTAAAGTACTAGGAACATAATAATTCCCTTTATATTCACCATTTCTAAGTAAGGTGGGCTGAGCCGAGATCTGTTTTAAAAGCTTGAACTCTTCTGCGGATACATAGGTGATTGTCAGGCCCCAACCAGAAAACATCATAAGAGACAGTGCTAAAGGCTTTAACATGATCATATTCCATAAAAATATCTGTCTCATTACTTAAGCAATATCAGTGCCAGCCTTATAGAACATAATTTTACAAATTAAACCAAAAACCTTTATTGATAAAAAACAATAATTAAAGTTATAAATACCTTAAAGGTATAAAATTCATACTTAAAGGGTTTTGATTAAATTTAAACCAATATGCAATGCTAGAAAATCGCTCTAATTCTTTCATTTTTTAAAGGTTCTCCTATATGAATATGTATAAACAGCTGGCGCTTTGTCTCCCTCTGGCTTTTGGGAGTCAAATCGCCTTAGCAGACTGGGTAGATAATTCAGTGCAGGCCGCAGAAGCGCATACAATTAAGTTACGCCAACACATTCATCAACACCCTGAACTGGGAAATATGGAGTTTAAAACCTCAGAACTGGTCCAGAAAGAATTAAAGTCTTATGGCATTGAAGTACGTAAGGGCTATGCCAAAACGGGCGTGATTGGAGTCTTAAAAGGTGCAAAACCGGGTCCTGTCATGGCACTACGTGCTGACATGGATGCTTTGCCTATTCAAGAAACAGCACCAGTTTCATTTGCCAGTAAACAAAAAGCGATTTATCAAGGTCAAGAAACTTATGTCATGCATGCTTGCGGACATGATGCCCATACTGCAATGCTACTCGGTGCAGCCAAGGTACTGGCCGCGAATAAAGATAAAATTGCCGGAACAGTGGTATTTGTCTTCCAGCCTGCCGAAGAAGGCGGTGCGGATATCGACAACTTTACCCAGGGCGACCAGATTGGTTCTCGAAAAATGATTGCGGATGGCGCATTAAATAATCCAAAGCCTGAAGTCATTTTTGGTATGCACGTGATGGCAGGTATGCCAAGCGGCAATATCTTCTATAAAGATGGCGCGATCTTGAATAGTGCTGACCACCTGCGTATTCAGGTCAATGGTAGCCAGGTGCATGGTTCAATGCCATGGGCGGGTATCGATCCGATTTATGCATCTGCTCAAATGATCACAAATATGCAGAGTTTGGTAAGCCGTAAAGCTGACCTGACCAAAGGTATGGGCGTCGTCAGTATTGGTAGTATTCAAGGTGGTACGACTGGTAATGTCATTCCAGATCAGGTCAATATGGTCGGTACAATTCGCTCTAACAGCGAAGACGTCCGTCAGGGTATTTTAAAAGACCTGCCGAAAATGATAGAGCACAATGCGGCAGCCAATGATGTTAAAGCGAAAGTGGAAATTGCACCTTATGCGCCAGTGACCACCAATGATAAGACGCTAACTGAATTGATGCGTCCTACTTTGGCCAGTGTGCATGGTGAAGACAAACTACATCTGCTGGACAATAACGCCAGTGCCAGTGAAGACTTTGCTTATTATGGCCAGCTTATGCCATCACTCTTTGTCTTTGTGGGTGCCACACCCGCCGATCAGGATATGAGTAAAGCTGCTCCAAACCATAACCCGATGTTTATTGTCGATGATGCGACTTTGAAAACCGGGGTAGAAAGCCATGTGCGCTTTATCATGGACTATCCAAAAGTTGCCGAGCAAGTTCAGGCCAACTGGAAAAAGCCTAACCCAAGCACGAACTAAGCCCCTAAAAAATGAGTGAGTCATCTCACTCATTTTTATACCAGCTTATGACCGCTTTTCTCAGCATCATAGTAAATGAAGTTTTAAACCCTTGCTCTAGTTGCTACTGCTGTATAACGAAAAGCTCTTTTAACCCCAATACCCCAAATAGCAATATTCCATTCGGCATTATGTAGTGCTCAATTTTTTCTATGTTTGAAAACTTGTGCCATTGGTCAGAAAAGTCAATGTGCTAAACTGCCAAGCCTGCTATCACTTGACTTGTAGCCTAATTTAAGCAAATTTTAAATGCACATTAGGTGTCTAAAGCAGCAAAAATCTGCATGTAAAAACCAATGGAAAACTGTTATGGCGAATAATTTTGAATTCAATATCCGCGTTTATATTGAAGATACAGACGCGGGCGGCATTGTCTATCACGCCAATCATATTCGCTTTATGGAACGCACACGTACCGAATGGTTACGCGCTTCTGGCATCAGCCATTACTGGCATCAAAAAGATTATAATTTTGTCGTGCATAAAATTAGCGTGAAATATTCACGTCCGATTCTGATGGATGACTTAATTACTGTTACAGCACGTGTAGTTTCACTAAAAGCTTCATCATTTGTATTGCAACAAAATATTTATCGTGGTGAAATCATGCTTGCATCAGGTGAGGTGGAACTGGCATGTATCGGCGCCGATATGCGTCCACGTCGCCTACCTGATGAAATACGCGACCTGATTCGAAAAGAATTGGAACAAGACTAAAAAAATGAATTGGCACATGTAAGCACTATGGCAACCGAGTTAGCATCATCCCTACAAGTATCAGATCTTATTCTACAAGCAAGCCCTGTCGTACAACTGGTTATGCTGTCTTTATTACTGGCATCGCTGTATAGCTGGTATCTGATCGCTAAGCTTTACATGGGCTATAAAAAGGCACAGGCCGAAGATGAACATTTCCAGAAAATCTTCTGGTCTGGTGCTGAATTGAATACGCTGTATAACAACGCCCAACTCAACTCCAAACGTACTGGTCTGGAAGATATTTTCTATCAAGGTCTGGGTGAGTTTTTAAAGCTGAAAAAACGTCATGCTTCGGCTGAACAGAGCATTGAGGGTACAGAACGTATTTTGCGGGTGGGCCTAAGCCGTGACCAGGTTCATCTGGAAAATGGTTTAGGCGCACTCGCCAGTATTGGTTCGGTCGCGCCTTATGTTGGTCTGTTCGGTACCGTCTGGGGCATCATGAATGCCTTTATTGGCCTGGCAGATGTAGATCAGGTAACCCTGGCAACGGTAGCTCCTGGTATTGCCGAAGCTTTGATCGCTACAGCGATTGGTCTGTTTGCTGCTATTCCAGCAGTACTGGCTTTTAACCATTACACAGCCAAAGGTGAAACACTTTATTCTGACCGTGCCCTGTTCGCAGAAGAAATGGTCGCTCTGTTACAACGTCAATCACTTGGCCAAACGCAGGACAATGAATAATGGCGATACAACGTTCAGGACGCTTTGAGCGTATCAAAAAGCCCTTAAAAAGTGACATGAACGTCGTGCCCTATATTGACGTGATGTTGGTCTTACTGGTGATTTTCATGGTGACTGCACCCATGATCACCACCGGAATTAAGGTAGATCTGCCTCAGGCGAACAGTAATCCGATCCAGGCCAATGAGCGCCCATCGATTGTGACTTTAACGGCAGATGGCAAGATCCAACTGGATGACCCTCATCATGCCAATATCGTCATGACCCTGGATGAACTCAAAACAGTATTGACCAATGCACAAAGTGAAGCACAATCGAGTGACAAGCAATTAAGTGTTTTGATTAATGGCAGCGAGTCCCGCCCTTATGGAGAAGTCATGCAACTCATGTCTATCTTGCAGGATGCCGGCCTCGAACAGGTCGGTTTACTGACAGCACCAATAAAGTAATATATGAAAGATTTTAATCGACCGCCCTCTAAGCAAAAAGCGATTGCGATTGGATTTACCATCGCAGTCCATGCTGTCGCTGTGGTGGGATTACTTTATTTAGGCATGAGTAAGCCCCCTGAGCCACCGAAACAGATTAAAACCGTTCTGGTCAATCCAGAAGATCTGAAGCCCATCACACGGGAAGAAACGCCTTTTGATGAAACTGCACATGAAAATATTGCAGAAACGATTACTCAAACGGCGGAACCTGTTGAAGCGCTTGCACCCGAAATTCCGACTGCGGCCCCGGCACCTACTCCTTCGGTAAGTCCAGCTAAGCCTGCAGTGGACATCCAGAAGGCAGCTCAGGAAGCCAAGGCTGCTGAAGCTGTGCAGCGCAAAGCTGAACAACTGGCTGCTGAAGCCGCTCAACGTGCTAAAGCAGCAGAGCAGGCAAAGGCCGAAGCAGCTCAAGCCAGAGCAGAAGCGGCTAAAAAGTCTAAAGCAGAACAAGAAGCAGCCCGACGTGCCGAGCAGGAAGCCCAGCGTAAAGCTGCCGCTGCTGAAAAAGCACGTCTTGAAGCGCAGAAAAAAGCAGATCTAGCAGCCAAGCAGAAAGCAAATGCGGAAGCCAAAGCCAAGGCTGATGCAGCAGCCAAACGTAAAGCGGAAGCCAATGCTAAAGCCAAAGCAGATGCCGAAGCCAAGCGCAAGGCGGAAGCTGATGCTAAAGCCAAAGCGGATGCCGAAGCCAAGCGCAAAGTGGAAGCCGAAGCCAAGCGCAAAGTGGAAGCAGACGCTAAACGCAAAGCGGAAGCTGATGCAGAAGCCAAGCGCAAGGCGGAAGCTGATGCTAAAGCCAAGGCTGATGCAGAAGCTAAACGTAAAGCAGAAGCCGATGCTAAAGCCAAAGCAGATGCCGAAGCCAAAGCCTCAGCAGCTAAAAAAGCCGCTGAAGAAGCTGCTCAGAAAAAGGCGGAATCCAAACGGATTGCTTCTACGGCAAAACGCGACTTTGAAAATAAAATCAAACGTGCTTGGGATACACCTGTGGGTTCATCGGGTCAGAAAGCCACAGCTCGTGTCACCTTAAGTGACAGCGGTTCAGTGGTTTCTGTAATCGTGAATGCCAGTGATCCAGATATGAAAGCCAGCGTAGAAGCGGCTGTACGAGCGGCTGCACCTTATCCGATGCCATCCGATCCAGATGCCCGCCGTGAAGCCCGAAGCTTTACTTCCACCTTTACGGCTCAATAAAAAATTTAAGCCATAACTGCTGAAAACGGTTATGGCTTTTGTTCTTTTAAGTTAAACTGCAAGAAAAGCGGCAAAATAATATTCAATTTTCACAGTCTTATAACAGTTTAACCTGTGTGGCATGGTTTATTTCAAGAAAATTCATGCGATGATGTAGCACAGTCATATTCATAATAAATCCGTTGATTTGAGTAAATAACGAATGATGGAAAAAGCACGTAAACACCTCCTCTGTCTTGCCATATTCACAGCCTTGGGTTCAGTGACTGCAACTCAAGTACAAGCACAACTTCACCTGGAAATTACCAAGGCACCAGAAGCTGCACCAAAGATTGCAATTGTGCCGTTTAGCCAGGATCAGAGCATTTACCCGATTGTGGAAAATGACCTGAACCGTTCTGGTAAATTTACCAGTGCTTCAAAAAACCTGCCGGCAACTGCCAGCCTGAATACGCCTAATGCAGACGCTTGGGCTGCTGCAGGTGTACCTTATGTGGTGACAGGTTCTTCCAAAACCAATGCCGACGGTTCTTTTGAGATTCAGTACCAGCTCTATGATGTAGAGAAAAAACAATACTTACTGAATGAACTTTTAACGGTTCCAGCTTCACGCACCCGTCAAGCTGCACATATGATCAGTGATGCCATCTATCAGGCATTAACCGGTATTCCGGGCGATTTCAGTGGTCGTATTGCCTATGTTCTGCGGAATCCGGCAACGCCAGAGCAGCGTTATACCTTGCAGATTGCCGACACAGATGGTGAACAGCCTAAAACCATTCTGACCTCGCGTGATCCGATCCTGTCTCCAGCCTGGACTCCGGATGCGAAAAAGATTGCCTATGTTTCCTTTGAAACCAAGCGACCAGCAATCTATGTTCAGGATCTGGCGACGGGTAAACGTGAAAAACTTGCCAGCTTTCGTGGTTTAAATGGTGCGCCAAGTTTCTCGCCAGATGGCAAGAGCATGCTGTTTACCGCTTCAATGCACGGGAACCCGGAAATCTACGAGATGAATCTGGAAACCCGTCAGCTGAAACGCATGACCAATGACTCTGCAATTGATACCGAAGCGCGTTATGCACCGGATGGTAAATCCTTTATTTTCACTTCAGACCGTGGCGGTTCCCCACAGATTTACCGTTATGACCTGGACAACAGCAATACCAAACGTATTACTTTCCGCGGTGCATTTAACGCACGTGGAACATTAAGTGCTGATGGCAAGAAGCTAGCATTGGTGCATCGTCCAAGTGGTAGCAATTACAAAGTTGCTATCCAGGATATGAATTCAGGTGTGAATAATATTCTTACACCAACCAGTCTGGATGAATCACCAAGCTTCTCACCAAATGGCCAGATGGTGGTCTATGCCACACGCGAGGGTGCACGTGGCCTGTTATCGATTATGTCCTTAGATGGCCGTTTCCGTATGAATTTACCAAGTGAGCAAGGCGAAGTTCGTGAACCAGCCTGGGCTCCTCAATAGTTTTTTGCTTCCAACATAATCAAATTTCATGGAGATGAAAATGAATAAAGTCCAACTATTTGCTCTGCCTTTACTGACGGCGGCCCTGGTCATGACCGGCTGTGCGAACCGTAAACCAGCGACTCAAGTCCAAACAGGCGATTTAAGTGGCGCAAATGCGGGCACGACTGTAGATACTCAAGGCTTAAGTGAAGATGCAGCATTAAATGCTCAAAGCCTGGCCGGTGCTTCTGCTAAAGGTGTGACTGCAGAAAACAAGGCATACCTGGCTAAACGTGTCGTACATTTTGGCTATGACAGCAGTGAATTGAGCAATGAAGACCTGCGTACTCTGCAAGCTCATGCACAGTTCCTGATGGCAAATGCCAATTCACGTGTGGCTTTAACCGGTCATACTGACGAACGTGGTACTCGTGAATACAACATGGCTCTTGGTGAGCGTCGTGCCAAAGCAGTAGAAAGCTTCCTGATCACTTCTGGTGTCAATGCCGGACAGCTTGAAGCAGTAAGTTATGGCAAAGAAATGCCAGTCAACCCTGGCCATGATGAGAATGCATGGAAAGAAAACCGCCGTGTAGAAATCAACTACGAAGCTGTTCCTCCTCTGATCAAATAATCCAGGTTCAGGAAGTCTTCCCTGACCTATAAACCATAAAAAAGCACTCCTTGATGAGTGCTTTTTTAATGGAAATATGAAACATTTTTAATCCTGTATAGCTTCATCCTGTGGATGCTGCATGGATTCAATCATGTCATGTTTGTTGAACTTTTTGTACTCTGGCCTAGCTTCATAAGCCTTCCAGGCTTCCTTCATCTTATCTTCCGAAATATCGTCTAGATTAATTGCGTCGCCTGGCGTCGGAGTCGCATCAAACTTTAATGTTGTCATATCTGTGCTCCTAACTTATTTTTCCTTAACCATCAACATAGCATTTTCCTACCGACTTGCAAGCGCAAAATCATGTCAAATAGTCTCAGTTTAATTTTTCTTTTACTGCATTCTCATCTAAAATACCGAACAATTACATTTTTATCATTTTGATAAATTTTTATTCGGAGTTTTCCTGACATGTCTAACCAAAGCCTTTCCCAATTTTTACAGCAAAAAACTGGGAATTTGACCCCTGAGCTTGCACAAGTGATTGAAACAATTGCAAATACATGTAAGACAATTGATCAAGCACTGCAAAAGGGTGCCCTGGCAGGTGTATTAGGCAGTGCGCAGCATGAAAACGTACAAGGCGAAGAACAGAAGAAACTGGATGTCATTTCTAATGACTATCTGATTGATGCATTAAAAGTGCATCCAAATGTCGGCGGTTTAGCCTCAGAAGAACTGGATGAATTTACTCCTGCACAAGAAAATGGTCAGTATCTGGTTTTGTTCGATCCATTAGATGGCTCAAGCAACATCGACATCAATATGTGCGTCGGTACCATTTTCTCGATTTTACCTGCTCAAAATGCAGTGACCCAAGCAGAAGATTTCATGCAAGCCGGGATCAACCAGGTTGCGGCAGGTTATGTGCTGTATGGCCCATCGACCATGCTGGCGCTGACTGTCGGCGCAGGTACAGTATTCTTTACCTTTGATCCTGAAACTCAAGAATTCCTGCTGACTTCAGAAAGTATTCAGGTTGCGGCAGAGACCAAAGAATATGCAATCAATGCCTCGAACCAACGTCACTGGGAAGAACCGGTAAAACGTTATATTGACGAATTACTGGCAGGTAAAACTGGTCCACGTGAAAAAGACTTCAATATGCGTTGGGTTGCCTGTATGGTGGGAGATATTCACCGTATCCTGTGCCGTAGCGGTATCTTTATGTATCCATATGATTTAAAAGATCCGAAAAAAGCCGGCCGTCTGCGTTTAATGTACGAAGCAAATCCGATGAGCATGCTGATCGAACAAGCTGGCGGTGCATCAACGACTGGTCGCGTGCGTATTCTGGATATTCAGCCAACTGAACTCCATCAACGTGTTCCTGTGATCATCGGTTCTAAAAATGAAGTTGATCTTGTCACAGCTTACCACCACTAATTTTTTAAACGGCAGTCGGTGTTGTACTGACTGCCGTGGATCTCTCCCATGCCAACTATCTTCCTCGAATCTAAAGACAATCCTAAAATCAAGCATCTGCGTGGTTTGATTGAACAGAATTCGTATCGTAAAAAGCAAGCACAGACTGTACTTGAAGGTACTCATTTGTGTCTTGCCTGGCTGCATGAAAGCAAGAAAATTAATTCAATTTTCACGACTGAACATGCTCTGCAACATCCTGACTTCGAGACGATTCTGCAAAAATACACGGGTGTCGTTTTTGTCATTGGTGAGTCACTGTATAAGGACCTGAGTACCCTGGGTACTTCGATCGCCTGTATGGCCATTGTGGATATTCCAAGCTCTAGTCATGCTTTGGATTACACTGCGGATACCTTGATTCTGGAAAATGTTCAGGACCCCGGCAATGTCGGCACCCTGCTCCGTTCGGCGGCAGCTGCAGGGATTGACCAGGTGATCTGTACCAAGGGCTCTGCTTCCTTGTGGTCACCGCGTGTATTACGTGCCGGTATGGGCGCGCATTTTTCCTTGCACTGCTTTGAAAATATCACCCTTGAAGACGTACTGGATAACTTCAAGATTCCGGTCTATGTCACCAGCTCGCATCGTTCGAGCAGTTTATACAGTAAAGACCTGCGTAAAGCCTGTGTCTGGATCTTGGGCAATGAAGGACAAGGCGTATCTGATTATGCCTTAGCACATGCTGAAGCCGTAACCATTCCACAACCAGGTGGCCAGGAATCACTGAATGTGGCCATTGCAGGCTCCATCTGTTTCTTTGAAATGGTCCGTCAACGCGTTTAAGCCTACATTTAAGTTACTTTATTTTATTTCTCAGCGACCTGCGCAAAAAATAGATTACACTAGAAAAAATAATCATGTGTAATGTCAACCGAACCGTTATTTCCAACGTTATATTGATATGTACTTGGAAATAATGGTGGGTACCCAATGACGGGATTTTCCATCTCTATGGATTTAGCGCCTAAACAACTTCAGTCTCAGGATGCCAGTACTCTGAAGAGTACCGCTGAGTCACGCCTGAAGAATTTCATGCAGGAAGTGACGGGTCGTGCCTTGGTGATGATGGAAAGTGCGACCCAGGGCCAGCATGGAATTGCCATGGATCTGGTTCAGGAAGCCTTTATCTCCCTGCATAAATCCTATGCAGACCGTTCTACTGAAGAATGGTATCCTCTGTTTTACACCATTTTAAACAATAAGTTACAAGACTGGCGTCGTAAAGAAGCGCGTAGAGCACAGCCCTTCTCATTTTTTAGAAAAGCTCAGCTCGATGACGACGATTCTGAACTCGAAAATGTGGTGGATGAAACGACTCCCTCCCCCTTGGAGTTCCTCGATCAGGCGGTAACTGCGGAAGAAATCCAGCAGGCCATTGCGCAGCTGCCGGTCCGTCAGCAACAGGCTTTTATGCTCCGGGCTTGGGAGGGCTTTGACACCCATACCACAGCACAAATTATGAACTGTAGTGAAGGCAGCGTAAAAACCCATTATCACCGCGCCATTCAAGGGTTACGCGCTTCTCTGGCACATTTAAATCCATTTCTGGGAGGGTCATCGGAATGAAACAAGATGATTTCTTAAAACAAGTAACTTCCAAACTCGATGGTATGGCACAACAGCACAAAGACAAGCCTGTTGTGATCCACCGTGTTCTTGAAGAAATTCAGGACCATCAACATTCACGTTTTGCATTTCTAAAAATGTCAGGCTTTGCGCTTGCAGCTGCGATTGCCGGCGTGGTCGTTTTGCCAAATATTGCAACATACGACGAGCCACAAACCCAACTGGTTGCAGTCCCTAAACTGTCTCCACAGATGGTAGAAGACCTGGAAATGCTCATGGTGTTAGGCGAGGACAAAGTTCCACATGGCAGCTAAAAAATTAGTGCTTGCATTTTGTGCTATTGGCTTTCTGCAAACCAGTTTTGCAGGTTTTGAACGTTTCTGGATTTTTTCCAAAGATGCCAATACTCAAGTGAATGAAACCTGGGATAGCCTGTCTGATGCAGAACAGGCAGCGTTGATTAAACGCTACCAAACCCTAAAAGAGCTTCCCGAGCAACAAAGTGTCAGTTTACAGCAACGTATGGACTGGTTTACCCAGCTTCCTGAAGCAGATAAACAAAAAATGCGTGAAACCTGGCAGCGTATGAGTACGCATGAGCGTAAAGAACTCGCAACACGTATGCAAAACACCTCTCCCGAACAACGCCAGACGATTCGAGAAGAATATATTAATAAATACCTGATTGTTGCTGAACACTAATTGCAAGCTAAGCAAACCTCTTCTCCAAGCATTAAAAAAGCCTCAATTGAGGCTTTTTTAATAGATCTTTTTTAATTAATTTCTCAGGAAACGTCGGGAACGATAAATTGCAAGACCCAGCAACCCAAACAATCCAAACAAGCTCGTTGCCCCGCCACCGCTGCTTTGGCTGTTGGTATTTTTAGCACTGTTCTTCAAAGTGATGGTTGCGGTATTCGACATTAACGCATCGGCATCAAAAATGGTGTAACCGACATGATAGTCATATTGACTGAAGTTATTCCTCGCTGCGAAAGTCAGCTTGCCACCGTAGCAGGTTTCTGCCTGATAGGTGTCCGGACAAGGTCCTTGACGTTCTGCTGTCACCGTCAAGCCTGACTCTATGTCCATGATACGAATAGGCGTTTCAAGACCGTCCTTATTGACATAGAATGCCGTTTTATTGCCATTTATGGTACTGATTGGACCATCACCATCATCGTGGTCATTTTCCAGTGGGTTTACAGTCACCGTTAAATTATTACTTGGATCAATACGATACTCATCATTTTTTGCCACTGGCGCAATATTGTTAAATGAGGCTTTTAAAATACCTGCACTCGTCACACCGGTTTTCTTATGACGTAACGTATAACTACAGTATTCCGAGTCCGTCAGACTGGTGACTTTACCATCCGTACGATACATCATGATGCGACTCATTTCAGGTTTCCATTCACACTTTAAGGCCGGGTCTTGAATACCATCCACTGTTGTAGCGCCCCCAGTTCCTGTCAATGTACCGACACCAAGTACCTTCATTTCCACATCAAAATTATCACTCTTCAGTCGCTCAAGTTTTACTGCTGTACCGTCAAGTGTTTCATTCGGCATTGCCAAATTAAACGGATTGACATAGATCGCACGGTATTTTTGGTGCTGCTTGGTGTATTTCAGTAAATCTTCGAACTCTTTCAACTCTTCGTTTAAGCCTGCGATTTCTTCTGCTGAGTTATCTTCGCTCTTTAAAATAGACTTAATGTCATCAATGTTTTCCTGGAAATAAGCCAAGAGATCGGTGAGTGAATTGTTTTTCAAATCCTCTACATCCGCTGCTGTTAAACGTCGTGCCTCTATAGAACCGATATCGCAGGTATTTTTAGCAGTAGGATCTAAAATGAGTGTGGCATCGGTTATACGCTCAATACCGCGTTGATCAATCTTAAGACAATCTGCTCCTGTTGAATCCACTAAATCTGTTTCTGAATGATGATCGATTGGGTAATATATTCCCAAAAAGCGGTTGTCGACCGCAGGCTCTAAGTACCTGAGTAGATCTGAGAGGTTCGCAGCGCTAACATCCACATATTTATAAGGAAATGGATAACCTTCTTCCTGTTTTGGCAAGGTACAATTTGAGCGACCAGAGGTCTGAATCGCATTATGATAAAATGAAAATCTGAGATTTTGATCAACAGCAGGGTCACCACCATTAAGTGCATACAGACAGGACTGGCCTTCATTAAATGCGAGCACATTATAACCTAAGCCAATTGAACCAACATTGTCATAATTCAATACTGAAGGTGCCGTATTTTGAACAATCGTATTATTGATGGCCGTGAAGCTTGAATTTGATATTAAAGGACGATTAGCCGCATGTACGAATTTTAAAATTTGCTCTTTTGCAGTATTTTGAGCAATTGTAGAGTTGCTTATTGCGACGGTTGTTTGGCCACACACATCAATGGTACTGCGGTCTAGTGGCGAGCCATTGCCAATAATACTGCTACTATTCACCTCTAGATGAATTTGTGTACTGGTTAAGTTCGCCCTACAGTCCATGGCGAACACACTACCATAACTCTCGGCAGAGTTGCCTTGAAGCAGAGAATCTTCTATTTTTATGGTTTTTTCTGAATTTTGACCGACTGCATAAATTGCGCCCCCTTCAGCAGCAGCACGTGCATTGACAATTTCACTGCTGAATATCCCCAAGCTACCTGCAACTGCAAATGCGCCTCCATTGCCACTATTGACGACATTTGGATCTTTTGCCGCATATCCATCTTTTAAAATGATCTGATTGACATTTAAGCTGGCTTGGGTCTCCATGCTGCTGAAAAGACGCGTCTTTCCTTGCCCGTCAATAATCGTGGTTAAAGGCTCTTTGGTTGGATATAAGTTGGTGATTGGACTTCTTTTGCTGTAATTAAATGCAGTTTTACCGAAAATATTGACTGAAGACTCTACCACCAGCTCACGGTCAAGTTTATAAACCCCACTTTCCAGCTGAATCACATCCGGTGCCGTACCATCATGACGAATGGTACGCCCAACATTACAGCCTCCATAGGATTTATCCAGTTTTGCTGTTTTAATCGCTTCACGTAATGAACAGGCTTGTAGATTTTCACCATCTTCATCCGCAAACGTGGTCACTTGAATTGTTTTCTCTTCTGCTGCCATTAAACTCATGGCAGACAAGACCATGGCTGCGAGTAAACCTTTTTTATAATTCTTCATGATCCGTCCTTAATCCCTACCTAATTTTTAATAGTACGACGCAGTCCAATTAACCCGAATAAGCCCAATAATCCTGCATAGCCCCAAGAACCACCAGAGGTTTTTACGCTTTTACTTTCCATTTCATTTTTAGGTGATTGCACGATTTGTGTAGTAATAGGTAAATATGGTTTTGACTTATTAAAACGTGTTGAAGAAGTAACCACTTGAATCTCAAAGATGTCTGCACCATGCCACGCTGAATTCGGGGTATAGACGACATTCCCGTCAATATCGATTGCGGTGCTGCCTTTGGATTCAGTTTTGGTCTGTACGATACGCAAACAGCCATCTTGCCAAGGCTGACCTGTTGGATTCTGACCAATAATACGCTCACACTCTTCTTTTGGCACCAGATCACTATCACCGAGAAAATCACGAATCGAGATCTTCGCGATTGTACCGGCATTAATATCCTGGCCAGTCAACTGACCTGAAGCAGGAACAGTAATTTCAATTGCACCCCGGTCACATTCTGCGTTTTGTAACATTCGGCTGGTGCCACGTTGATCGGCAGACTCACAGACAATGGTTGGATTTTCTGCCTGAAGCTCTGTGCCTTTATTGACAATCCAAGATTCACCAATATCTTGATAATTCAATAAAATACGAGGACGAATATAGCCCAGGAAGGCATTTTCAGGGGTCGAGTATGGACATAAAATAGCAGTACTATCTTGTCTTAAACTGAGGCATTGGCCTTCGCTGTTATTTTGGGCCTGGGCAAATATTTTATGATCGGTCCAGATGTCGTTAGGGAAACTTACATCGCCCATGCCACAACTGCTTCCTACCAGACTGTTTTGAAAAAGTGTTTTATCTCCACTGGCAAACTCACAATCCTGCTGATTATTGAGAATAATACTGTTGCCCAGATACGCCGCATCATGCGGTGCAGCAAAATGCAGCGCTGTACCCTGAGTGTCAACGATGGTCAAGTTATTCAGCACGGTACCATCAATGACTTTAATGAGCGTCCCTGCATTTTTCAGGAAAGTACTGCTGACAATTTTTGCGGTGCCTGCGGTGAGGTTTTGCACATCATCGACTGGGAAAATTTTGGCTGAAATAATACTGGCACTGCTGGTATTGCGGGTCGTATTATTCCGGATCACACTATTGGTTAAAGTAAAGTTTGGATATTCGCTGTAGAGAACAGCGCCATTCGCCGCCTGATTGTCCTGAATCAAGCTATATTTAAGCTCTACCCGACCCATATATATGTCATTGAATATACCGTAGTTATAGATTGCTCCGCCCTTATTGGCAGCCCCCTTAAACAACTTGCTATATTCAACGTTCATCTGGCCTTTATTAAAGATCAAACCGCCTTCATCAGCACATTGGGTCTGACCACAGCCTTCTAAATTAAGCTCTTTAAAGTTAACTGTAACCAGCTCCTGACCACTCATGATTCGGAATAGATTATCTGTACCCTGCATTTTAATGGTGGCGTTTTGCAGACCCGAGATACGGTCACGGCTTTCAAAATCAATATCCTTACCGGATACTGATTTAATCGTTAGTGATTTTTTAATTTCAATATGATTTTTGAGAACATAGGTATTTTTATCAGTCAACAGAATATTCGCTGTTGCATTCTCCCCACCACAACCCAAATAACCCTCTTTTGCCAGCCCCCGATTCACATATTCAATTGCTTCTCGCAAAGAGCATTCCTGATCATCTTTGACGAGATCTTCGCTAATGGTCACAGTGATATCCGCACTATAAGCTTGCCCTGCCATACATAACAAAGCTACCCCTATGCTCCGCTTGAGCATATCTTTCTCCTTATTCATTCTTTCTTTTTATTCTAAAAATCGCATCATCCTGGCGATATTTAAATTATTTTGCTCTAATTTGTCATAATTTGAGTATTTACTCAAGAATTTTTATCATTTATCGATATTCGTCAATCAGCGCATAAATCTGGCGCAGATTGGCATGACTCACTTTAAGCTTCTCGCCTTTTAGCAGCTGAATAATTTGCTCCAAGGTTTGTAAAAGCACTGAGGTTTGATGCGGCCCCTGGTTGAGTAAATGATCCAGGATTTGCTGATCCAAATAGATACCACGTCGGTCTAAGACCGACGTTACCAGGGCAAAACGGTCCGCATATAGGCTGCCATTTGGAACCCGGGTACTGACCGCCTGAGTTAATCTGGATTGTAAATCGGGAAGTTCGAGTTTAAGTTCGATCGGCGCCACACGGGACGAAAACACCAGCTGACCACCGCCCTCATTATTATAATTAATCAAGTGAAAGACCGCTTTTTGCCAATGCGGTACGCCACTAATCGCTTCTATATCATCAAGCGCAACCAGATCAAAACGATCCAGCGAGGTAATGGCCTCTGTTGGCGCATCTAATAACTCCAGCAAAGACACCTGAATCGCTGTTTTACCAACCTCCAGATAAGAGTCACAGATAGCTGACAGCAGATGGCTTTTCCCTGTACCAGCGCCACCATAGACATAAAACCGCTGAATAAGACCCGCATGTAACTGGCGGACGGCATCAATTACATGTCCCCATCCCGGACCCGAAAAATCACTGATTCGAGCATCGAGTTGGGGTTCAATATCAAGTTGTAATTGACGCATATGTATTGTTCGGCCTATCCATCTTTAAACGGGGTTTGCTCAATCTTACTCGATTTTTCATCGACTTGCAGCGCTTTTGCATCCGGTGATATGACTTCAATATCTACCCCTTGCTCTGAGGTTTCAATATTTACCGATCCCGTCGCTGCCCCTTGTACCACGACTGTGCGCCGATCATACAATGCACTTTTTTCATAGAACTCACGTACATGACGCAAAAGTACGACAATGACGGCTGCAACAGGTAATGCAATCAGCATCCCCAAGAAGCCTGCCAGTTGAGCACCTGCCAGTACGGCAAATACCACGGCGACAGGAGACAATCCAATTTTATCACCTAACAGGAAAGGTTGCAGGATATATCCTTCTACCGCCTGTCCGACCATAAAGACCACGCCGACTAGTACCAGTTGCCACCAGTCGAGCCCAAACTGAAATAATGTTGCAATAACCGCTGCAATAATTCCGACAGCAAAGCCCAGATAAGGAATAATACTGAATAGCCCTGCCACCATACCAATAATCAAGCCGATTTCCAGACCAATCAGTTGCAGACCCACAGCATATACAACACCAAGCAGCACCATGACCAGAAACTGTCCTTTGACAAAGGCGCCCAAGACTTCATGGCATTCTTTCACAATTTGCATGGTGCTTTGTTCATATGGACGTGGAATCAAACGGCGCAAACTTTCCAGCATACGCTCCCAGTCCAGCAGGAAATAGAAAGCAATAATCGGAATCAGCACAATTGTGCCACCAATCTGAATAAAACTGATCCCGGATTGGGCCAGTTTTAGCGCCATAGCCTGAATGCTATCGGCACTATAATTGGTCTGCACATACTCCATGACCACACTGGAAATCTGATTGGTATCGATTTCCATCGGGACCAGATTAAAGGTATTCGATAGCCAAGGCAAAAAGGTATAATTAACCCAATGGATACCGGCGGGTATGCTATCACGTGCATAGATGAGCTGTTTCCAGACCAGTGGAAACAGATACCACATCGCCAGCATTAACACGACACCAATACCAAGAAAGACCACGCTAATCGATAACCAGCGCGGCAAACCAATATAATGTAAACGGTCGACTAAAGGACTAAAAAGATAAGCGATTAAGAAGGCGCCCACGAACGGAACAACAACCGGCTTAAGCAGGTATAATACCCACACAATCAAGGCTATACCAGCCAATATAAAAATGCGACGTAAGGTACGATCTACCATAAATTCTCGCCTTTTCTCTATTAATCATTATAGGAAGTAAAATATTTCAATAAAGATAACATTTTAGAGCATAAATAACATAAGAGTTTCGTATATTCAGGTATAATCAGCGCCGCGAATGCGGAGACTTCATTATGAGCAACTCAACTTCTACCCCAAACACTGGTTTAAGCTACAAAGATGCAGGTGTCGACATTGA
>CANQWW010000030.1 GCA_947627655.1 uncultured Acinetobacter sp.
AACATTGCAAAATCCGCTTAAAATAGCCAGTAGCAAAAAATTGTTTCTTAAAATAGAAAATTTATGCATAGAATGCTATAGGATACTGTAGTTCGCTTCGAATTTATATAAATGAATATTATCACCCTTAAAAAGGTTTGACATGGTTAGCCTCCCTCTGGTTTATACGATCTTGGCCTTAATTGCCTATACTGCATCATTTTGGTATTTATTTGTCCATTTGATGTCCAAACGTATTCCAAACCAGTGGTTTGTCGGTCTGACTGCATTGCTGGGACTGCTGCTACATGGAGTGGTTCTATACGGTGACATGCATACACCGATGGGGATCAACTACGATGTTTTTGTCCTGTTCTCCTTTACTTCAGGGCTCATGCTTCTGCTCAGCCTGATTTATAGTACTTATCGTCCGATCATAGCGCTAAATTTGATTGGAATTCCTGTGGCAGCTACCGGTCTGATCCTAGGCTTTACTTTTACCCCTCAAACCAAAATTATTGTCCAGAATTCACTGGGTGTCGATATCCATATCATCCTGTCACTTTCAGCTTATGCGGTTTTACTCATGGCGACCATTCAAGCTGTCATTCTACGCTTCCAGGATCGTGAACTAAAAAAGAAACAGAAGCGTCGTATTTGGGTCAATCTGCTGCCGTCTTACCAGAATATGGAATCGTTGCTGTTCGATATGCTGATGACTGGTTTCATTTTACTGACCATTGCTCTCGGCTTTGGTTTCTTTACCATTGAAAACTTCTTCGCTCAGCATCTTGCCCATAAGACCGCGTTTAGTATTATCTCCTGGTTAGTCTATGGGGCTTTATTAATTGGTCACTGGAAATTTGGCTGGCGTGGACAAAAAGCAGTGCGTTTTACGTTAATCGGCTTTGGTTTACTGGCAGTCGGGTTTATTGGTTCTAAGTTTGTGCTGGAAATGCTGATTAATAAATAAGGTCAAGATTCTCTCTAAAATTCATATTGCTAAAAAGCCCAATGACTGGGCTTTTTTATTGGTCAAAACTTAAGCTGGATTTACTTTCCCTACTCGAACTGACAATGGCCAGCTAATCACTCGAGGCAATTCCGGATCCTCCCATTCGGGTAATAAGGCATCTGCCAGTATATTGAGTGGATTATGTCCCAAAGCTTTGCTGGCTGCTTTTACAGCTGACCAGGTACTCATATAACCGATCAACTGATAAAAATTCCACTCGACTTGCAGTGCAGGTGGCTGAATGGAAAATTCCTCAAATGGAAATGCCAGATTTTGATAGCCTTCATCCACATGCTGCCGTTCAGGCGGCCAATACGGCGCAATCGTCACTTCATAAAAATGCTGGCAATAATGATTCAGGTGTTCCTCATCGACACTGAATACCCCATAGGTAATGAGAGCCAGAATAGCATGAGGCTTTGCAATACGTTGGACTTCTACATAAAACTTTTCCAGGTCCAACCAATGTGCTGCTTGCGCCACTGCAATCAGATCAACACTTTGCGCAGATAACGGTATATTCTCGGCGAAGGCTTGGCGGTACTGAATCTTGGAATGGGGTTTGGCTTGAGCAATTTGTTCAGCACTGCCATCAATCGCGATCACCTGATCAAAATACTTGGCTAAAACCTCGGATAACTGCCCGGTACCACAACCAACATCTAAAGCCAATTGGGTATCGGGTGCAATTTTAGCCAGAATCTCACCCAATTTATCCGGATAATGCGGACGAAATAATGCATAGTCCTGTGATTGCTGAGAAAAATGATCCTTAAAATTGGACTGTTCCATACCACCATCCTGAATATTTCTTGTTCATTCCACTATAGCCAGCAGTATGCAAAACTCTATTCTTTTATTGTGCTGTAGACGTCATTCCTGTCGATCCCCCCTTCTTCCCGCCTAAATCATCTTTCCCTATAAATGTGAAATTTAAACTGCCTGGACATTCAGGTGAAAAAGCCGTATAACACCGTTTTTCAAATTCGCAGGTGTTGACCGTTGAAACTTGTTCTTGCACCCATGGAAGGCTTAACCGACCCGATTATGCGCGATGTCCTAACATCGGTCGGGAGTTTTGACTGGTGTGTCACCGAGTTTATTCGTGTCACGGACTCTGTGCTACCCGATCATATTTATCATACCTACTGTCCTGAACTGCTAAATAACGGCAAAACCGCTGCCGGCACACCGGTACATGTCCAGTTTCTGGGCAACAACCCGGAAATGCTGGCCGCCAATGCAGCCAAAGTTGCGGCTATGGGTGCACCAGCCATTGATATGAACTTTGGCTGTCCGGCCAAAACCGTGAATCGTCACCGTGGCGGCTCGGTACTACTGGATGAACCAGAAGTCGTCTATGAACTGGTTAAAGCGGTACGTGATGCTGTTCCTGCACATATTCCGGTATCGGCAAAAATGCGTCTTGGCTATATGGACCGCAACTTCATGCTGGAAAATGCCCATGCCATTGAAGATGCTGGTGCTGCCTGGGTCACCGTGCATGCCCGTACCAAAGCCGATGGCTATACCCCACCTGCCTTCTGGGATCAGTTACAGCCTATTCGTGAAGCGTTAAAAATTAATGTGATTGCCAATGGTGAAATCTGGTCCAATACCGATGCCCGTCAATGCCAGTTAGAATCCGGCTGCGAAGATCTGATGATTGGCCGCGGTGCCGTGACGACACCAGACCTGACCCAATGCATCCGCCAAAACAGCGATACACCGTTGCTTGACTGGAATGAGCTGGTGGCTTTACAAATCCGTTTCCTAAATGGCGCTTATAAAAAAGAAATGAACATGGTTGGGCGGTATAAGCAGTGGCTTGGCATGATGTCAAAACATTATCCTGAAGCGAAAATGCTCTGGAATGAAGTCAAACGGGTCAAACCCTTGGATGAAATTATTGCCAAATTAAGCGCTGTCCAGCACTAAAAAAAGAAGTCCTTACTTGAGCAAGGACTTTTTTATTTGACCGGTTTGCGCTGTTTTAAGCGCTCTACATGCTGACGATTGGTCTGCCAGGATTTTTCCAGCATGGCTTGCTCTAAGTGCAGCTGAATCTGCTTGAGTTGCATGGCAGAGATCACCGGTTCCTGAAAGCTTTTTACATAATCTGTCCAGCTGGCGCCCCGAAACACATGGGCTGGCATCGCCGTCTTGAATTCAGCTGCTGGCATAAAGACCACCAGTGAATGAATATAGGCTGGACTCAGAATCTCGGCCAGAACCTGCTCCAGTACTTTGACATGTTTATAATTCTGATGCAGTGGGTTCTGGAACTTAAACGTCTGTTTATAAATTTTCTGGGTCCAGGTTTTTTGCCGTTCGCCCGCAAAAATCCAACCGGTATAATTCTTGGTTTCAATCACAAATAGCCCAAAAGGACTCAAGAGTACATGATCAATCTGGGTCGTGCCGCTTGCATCCTTCAAGGTCAGGTCATTGAGTAAAATATATTGCGGATCTTGCAGGTAGAGTTTGACATGCATCAGCACTGTAAACTCCCCCAGCTTGCCCTTAATAAAAGGTTTAAAGAGCTTAAATAGGGCAATTAAAGCACAGCATAGAAATAGCCACCAGAGATTTTCCATCACCGTAGCAAGAACTGGATTCATTTTATCTGATCAGATTTTTCTTAGGATGTGCTTATCTTAGTGCGGCTGTTCAATTTTTAACAGGATTTCTTTACGTGCCAGACCGCCGGCAAAACCCACCAGTTTCCCATTCATGCCAATGACCCGATGACAGGGCGCGATAATAGAAATCGGATTACGGCCATTGGCGGCACCTACAGCCCGTACCGCTTTAGGATTACCAATTGCCAAGGCAATGTCACGATACGTCCGGGTTTGCCCATAAGGAATCCTAAGTAGCGCTTGCCAGACACTTTTCTGAAAGGGTGTACCCGCGAAATCCAGCGGCAGGTCAAAACCAGTACGTTGCCCAGCAAAATATTCTTCCAACTGGGTTTTGGCTGCTGTTAAAATTGGCTGATCAGGGTCTTCTACCAGCGTTGCCAGTTTGACCCGGTCCGGTGTTTCACAATCCCAGAGTACGGCAACCAGTGCCTCTGCACTCGCCACCAATTGTAATTGTCCAACGGGTGAATCCATATAGATATAGCTTAAATTCATGTCTTCACCCTCCTAGGATACTGCCGAGCATTTATAGTTTAGCTCAGTTTAACTCTATTCGCTGATCTGGATACCAGCTGATACATTTCATTCAGTCTGGCACTGTCTTATTAGGCACTAGAGACTTTCATAAGCACCAAACCGGAAATAATCAACACGGCTGCCAGCATACGCATGGCACTCGCTGGCTCACCCAAAACGAATATTCCGACCAGAAATGATCCCACGGCACCAATACCAGTCCAGATGGTATAAGCGGTTCCTAGCGGTAAACTTCGCATGGCATAAGCCAATAATGCAAAACTGAGAAACATGAAAAAAATAGTAATGATGCTCGGGGTTAACTTGCTAAAACCCTCGGACAGCTTCATTGAATAAGCCCAAACGACTTCAAATAGTCCAGCCAATATCAGTAATACCCAGGCCATATGCCCTCCTCTATAAATTTAGAAGTCAGGCCGTCCTGACGATTTTTCTTAATAAAAAGCAAAGCTTTCTATCAAGGGAGGTCGTTCCTCCTTAAATCATAAGATGCGTGGTAATCAGCTTGCCACTATCATTCAAACTTACAAAAGCTCACGTGCTGATATCTAAGATCACACAGCTTAACTCAAGCCCTCAAGACAAGTTGCTCAAGAAGCGCTAATTTAACCAGTGTGAGTCAGAGCAAAGCTCATTTTTACTGTCTATTTCTGATTATAACAAGGCTTGTAGCCTGCTTCAAAACAACAAGCTTATCCAGACCCATACGTTAAGTTATACACATCAATTAAATTCAAACGGCTAAGGAAAAGTTACATGATGAAACACAAATTTACGATAAATTGATCATTTTTTAGAATGATTAATAAATAAGCATGGATGAATAAAAAACCACAACCTTCAAGGCTTTTAAAATAGAAAAAAGAACCCATTTTGAGTTCTTTTTATACATTTTTTGTCTAATGCTTAAACAAGCTAGCTACAATTATTTACATTTTATACTGGATACCCATAGGGTTACCCACATAGATATCCATACACTTATCCACAAAGTTATCCACAAACCCGTGTGAATAACACATAAATCCGATCAGACGGTAAGCTGACCCACTTTAGCCAGTTCAGCCCGCATTTCATTAATCACAGCTTGATAATCTGGCTTACCAAAAATGGCTGATCCAGCAACAAACATGTCTGCACCCGCTTCAGCAATTTCACGGATATTGGCAGGCCCAACGCCACCATCGACCTCAAGACGAATATCACGACCTGAAGCATCAATGATCTTGCGTACCTGACGCAGTTTATCCAGTGTCATTGGAATAAATTTCTGTCCACCAAAGCCCGGGTTCACACTCATCAACAGCACCTGATCGACTTTATCCAACACATAGTCCAGATAATGCAATGGTGTTGCCGGGTTAAACACCAGACCCGCTTGTGCACCACCGGATTTGATCAATTGTAAAGAACGGTCAATATGATCCGAAGCTTCCGGATGGAAAGTAATGATGTCTGCACCCGCTTCCAGAAAGTCACCAATCATGCGATCGACCGGTTTCACCATTAAATGCACGTCAATCGGCGCCTTAATACCATATTTTTTTAACGCCTTACACACCCCAGCGCCAAAAGTCAGATTGGGCACATAATGATTATCCATCACATCAAAATGGACAACATCTGCACCTGCGGCCAGTACATTTTCAACTTCTTCGCCTAAACGGGCAAAATCAGCAGATAAAATAGAAGGAGCAATGAGATAGGGCTTGGACATGGAAGGACCTGGCTGAATATGGGAGGAATCACTGATTATAACAAATTGTATTTAAGCCTGCGCCTGTTCCGGGGAATATTCGGACCCGCTTAACAAATTGTTATCGCTTGAGGCTTGCCGCTCTGCCTCTCTCCTGCCTATGATGGATGCTCTTCCATAACGACGATTCTGAACATGCACGCAAGTTATTCTGATATTCCAACCTCCCAGGCACAGCGGATCGCCTTACGTTTAATGAAACATTGGCAACATAAATTTGAAGTGGTTGCGACTGAACAGCACATTCAGATTCATATGCCGAATGCCTTAGTGGAAATGACCCCCATGGAGGAACACCTGCATGTCAGCATCCAGGCCCAGCAAGCCGATGTCGATCTGGCACGTCTGCAACAAGTGGTGCTCGACCATCTCGAACGGATGGGCCAAGAGCCCTTACAGGCCACCTGGCATCGCCGATAAATAAGATTTAAGGCTGTTGTAAAGCACGATCAGATTCAAAATTTCTAACTGCCTTAATCCGGTCTTGTGTTGCAGGATGGCTGCTAAAGAAATCCCAGACCGACTGTTCAGCGGCTTTGTCTTCACCACTCTCCTTGGCTAGGCGTTGCAGAAAATTGGCAAAGTGAACCGTCGGAATCTGCTGCGCCTGCATGGCGTTTAAAGCATATTCATCTGCCTCAGCCTCAAAGTTACGTGAATAGCTGGCGCCAAGCATGGCCACCGGCAAGTTGGTGAGCAGATCAGAACCATCACCGGTGATCATGATCAGAATCACACTAAAGCCCAGGCCTGACAAAGCCTGCTGCAGGCTATGCCGCTGGATTAAATGCCCCTGCTCATGCGCCAACACGCCGACAATTTCACGGTCATCCTGCGCCAGCGCGACCAGCTCATCAGTCAGGATGATGGTATTGTTCGGAATCGCCAAGGCATTGGCACCGATGTGTCCGCCCTGACGGAACAGCACTTTCGCTGGCTGATCGCCGGCCACCAGTTTTTGATATTGTGAAACAATCTGCTGCTGGCGTGCTTGCGGTAACTGGCTCTGCTCTGTGATGTTTAGCACATAGCTTTCCGCTTCATCTCCCAATTGCATGAGCGTATTGGCTGGCAAATGATGGGCAACATAATACGACGCTGCCGGGATGCCCCATTTAACCGTGGCAAAGCCCAAGGCCAGGACAAATACCACACTAAACAGAATCAAAGCTGGGGTACGCTCCAGCTTCCAGATGGAATGATGCAGGCCTTTGCGCTGCAAGTTAAACCATTCTGGTAATTCCGCAGCAAACTCCAGCCGGGCATCCCCTTGAAGTTCAATCACCGGCTGAATCTGTCCCAAAGCGCCAATCAACTGCATGTCTGTATACGAATAGCTACGCTGCTGTGCCAAACCTTCGCCATAACGTACCAGCACCGACTGATCATCCTTCTGGCTCACCTGTGCCGGTTGCGGTTTCGAAACAATCCCATCATAAAAAATGGCATCGATCACCTGAGCAGACATGCTTCTCTCCTGTTATAACGACACATCAATGTCAAAGATGTCACTGATTTCTTCGGCTAATGCACTATGGTCCTGTTGTGCCTTATTCATCATCATGTCTGGATCATTACGTAAATTGAGCGTTAATGATTCGACCTGATAACGATACAGGCGAATCGCCGCCCAAGGGGTCAATAGCCCCAGACTGACGATCCGGGCAATCCAGTTGGTGATGATAATCCAGGCATAATGCCACTGGGTACATTCAGTTTTAAACTGGCTGCGGCTGACCGAGACATTATTCCAGGTGGTAATAAAAATTCGTGCCTGCATCAAGGGAAAGATAATAAAGAAGCCAAACAGATAGATCGCAAAAATCCAGCCCAAGACTGAACTGAGTACGGCCGGATTACCCATATTGGCAAAACTGGAGCCAACGCCAAAAATGAAGACGATGAGCAGAAAAGCCATGAAAATAAATACCGGGACATACAGGGCTTTCATATAATCCCCCCAAGTCGCATTCAGCTTGAATTTCAGCTGACCGGCATACAGATGATCAAAGTAATAACGCTTATAGAGCCAGACCAGAACCGGAAAGAAAATTCCGAGGGTTGCAATATAAATCACAATTCCTTTCAGGAAGGTCCAATAAGCTTCCTTGTTGGTGCCGCCGAAATAAAACCGTGCATTGCCATATTTACTGTTGCGCGCGTTAAAGCGTAAGGTTGCCCGAATCAGCCACGGTACGGCCAGATAAAGTATCAGCAAGCCGACCAGGGTGGCCGTCGTCGACAAATTAGACACGACTGAAATCGTAAAATACAGTCCGAGCGCAATTAAACGCCCCATCAGAATCTTGGTGGGTACACCGGTAAAGTCAAAACGACGGCGGGAAAATTCGGTATTGCCATAAAAATAACGTAAACGGCGCACCTTGGCCCAAGGAGAATACAGTCCCAAGGTCACAATCGTCAGCAGAATATTGACAATCCAGATCCCAAAATACTCACTGGCCTGACCATGAAAACGGAAACGCTGTAGGCCACCTAGCCGAACCGGATGGACCTCAGGCGTTGTAGGAAGCTCAGGTGGAAATGGCGCAATGGTTGGAGGAAGCGTATCTGCGCTTAAATCGCTACTATTTTGCATAAAGTACCTTGTTTTTATTATAAAAACGCTTAATTAGCCTAACCTAGAAGCAGCTTTGGAGCGAGTCTTGATTTCTCCCAAGCTGCTTAGGCTGTTTTAATTTATTTTTAACCTCAGTGTTCTAACTGCACTGCATGGAACTGCAAATGCTCATCGATAAAACTTTGAATAAAGTAATAGCCATGATCATAGCCCTGATGTTCACGCAGGCTTAACTTTTGTCCCGCTGCATCACAGGCCTGCTGGAATAAAGCCGGATTGAGCTGGCTATAGAACTGATCAGAAAAACCCTGGTCAATCAGGATATCCGGGAACAGGGGTCCTTTGGCTTTAACCAGCTCGGTAGCATCATGCTGCGCCCATTCAGCCCGGTCTTCACCCAAATAATTTGCAAAGGCTTTTTCACCCCATGGACACTGGCTGGGTGCACAAATCGGGGCAAAGGCTGACACAGATTTAAATTTTTCCGGATATTTAAATGCCAGAGTCAACGCACCATGACCTCCCATGGAATGTCCAAAGATCCCAATCTTCCCCGGTAGAATCTCAAACTCCTGATTTACTAACTCATACAGCTCATCCACGATAAAGCTTTCCATCTGGTAATGCTCTGCCCAAGGTGCCTGGGTAGCATTGAGATAGAATCCTGCGCCCTGACCAATATCCCAGTTATCTCCTTCTGCCACACCGTCACCACGTGGAGAAGTGTCCGGCGTAATCAGAATCAGACCCAGCTGTGCAGCCAGGCGTTGTGCATGCGCTTTGATAGCAAAGGTTTCTTCAGTACAGGTCAAACCCGCCAAATAGAATAAGGCCGGGCAGCTCTGGCCGGCTAAGACTTGGGGTGGCAAAAAGATCCCAAAACGGGTCAGTGTCTTTAACACTTTAGAATCGAAGCGATAGATCCGCTGCTCACCTTCAAAACTTCTATTATTCTGTACCAGTTCCATCATCATTCCTTTTTTAGTGTTCTAAAGAAAGTTCGTTGCTAAAGGGCTGGCGCTGCAGCCGGTATTCTGGTGGTTGTTGCGGTAGTCGCGGGTGGAAACAGCCGCTGTTCCAGCTGTGGCAACATCAATTCCATATTTTTCCCCATCACCCACTGCGGCTCCGAAGGCTCAAAACCTTGGGCTCTTTCCCATCTTGCAACAGTTTCGCGAGCCTGGGCAAAAGCAGCGTTTAAACTGCCCTGCTCACGCATGGCCTCATCGAAGAAAGCCCGGCCAAAGTAAGTATAATCCGCTTCATTAGAGCAGCCAAAGGACTGTCGATCTGCTGCAGAAGCCGTAATCACCAAGGTATTTTCATTTTGTAAGGATGAAATAAAACTACCGGAATAACATGCCGAAATCACCACCACGCGCCAGCGAATACCCGAAGCATCCAGGGTATTACGCAGCCATTTCGGATCGACCTGGGCCAGATCCAGCGGGGCATTTTCCATTTCAAAGATGTTCGGCAGGCCGTGCGAGGTCATGTACAGGAACAGCACATCACTTTCCGGGTTCATCTGCTGGCCAATACGGCGTAAAGCCATCTCCATGCTGGTTTTAGAAGCAATCGGCATTTCAGTACGTGTCGCAGGATGGTTGACCAAGGCAATAGAGCGACCATAGGTACCGAAACGGGTATCAAACTGTTCTTTAATTCTTTCAATTTCAGAGTGGAAGACATTTTGGTAGCTGGCACCGGCAACGCCCATAAAGTACCAGTGCGACTGGGCAAACTCACCATACTCAATACTGTCCAGTGCTTTATTCAATACAAGCGGCTGAGCATAAAAAGCATCTTCAGCAAAGCTCGGCGGGACATCTTCCACTTTCCAGATTGGCTGGTCTTTAACGGAAATTTGCCAGACGACCAGGGTAAACAATGTTGCCAGCATGATCAGGGCACGCTCCCACCACGGCCATTTCAGCTCACGGGAAATCACCCAGACCACCGCCAGACTTTGCCAGACAAACAGCATGATAAATAGGGTCGGGATATAGTCGTACAAAATATACGGCAGATTGTCCAGATCACCCAGATACTGGATCAAGCACTGGAACAGCATGATATGCGTATCCAGCACCAGCCACAGCAGCGCCGGCACCAGCATCAGACGTGGATTATTCACCCGCTGGGACAAGAAAATCCCGACAATCAGGGCAATAAAAGGCCAGAGCGCATAACTGATCAGACCTTGGGAGTTAAAATCCCCTATCCGTCCTGAGCTCAGCCAGCTAAACAAACTGTTAGCACAGCCGCCAAGAATGCCCCAGAACACCAGTTGCAGGATAGATGGACGCACCATCTGCAAGGAACGTCGCGACCCCAGAAACAACCATATTCCGGCAATCTGATTGCTCTTGAAATCGTGCCAAAAATTAATGGAAGGTTTGAAGTCGATCATAGGATTTCTGGGGGATGCTGTGGCTCGCGAATTCGCAGGATAAGTTTATGCTTGATAAGACTTTTATCAATGCTATTTTTAACTATATAACAAATCCTTGGATAATTTTGAAGCAATTATCCTATTCTGCTACAAGATCACGCTGAAAATAGGCATCAAAGCGACATGCGTCCCCTTGCCATTGATGATCCGGGGCTTTTTCAGCCAAAAAAACCGCCAGTCGCGGCCGTTTCACCACCACTCGCTTGGCAACTTTCTGTGCCAGTTGCAGCAGGTGATCCCCCAAATCCATTTCGCCATCTTCAGGCAACAACTTATGCAACAGCTGCATCTGTTTTTTCACCTGCGCCTGTTTTTTAGCAGCCTGCTGGTTCTGGTCCCGCTGCGGGAACATCGGATCCAGATAGATGACATCGACCAGCATCTTTTGTGCAGCTTGCTGCTGTAAATAGTCAGCTGAATCTGAAAATACCAGCTGGATTCGATTCACGACTGCACTCAAGAACGCATCATTTTGCGCACGTAAATGAGTATCTTCCAGCAAAGTAAACAGAATTGGATGGCGTTCAACCAAAGTCACCTGCGCACCTAAATGCGCCATCAGCAAACTGTCATGTCCAAGGCCGGCTGTCGCATCAATCAGGCTCGGTTTTTCGCCCAGGTTACAAGCCCGCGCGATCATTTCCGATTTTAGTGAGGCGCGTTTCAGTCGCCCCACTTCAGCGTTCCAGTCTGGCTGCATTTTCATACCATTGGCACATAACCACAGGCCATCAGTATCGACACACAAGGCTAGTTCCGGATTCAAGCGCAAAAAGCGCGCATTCAGCTTTTCTACGGTTTCAAGCTGAACTTGCACCCCACGGCTGGCAAGCACAGTCTCGAAATACTGGGCTTGCTCCAGATGCTCTACTGCAGCGTATAAGCGAATCTCGCTTACCATAATGTCCAGCCTGTATATACAAACAATAAAATCACCAGGCCAGAAACAATGCGGTACCAGGCAAAAATCATAAAGTCACGCTTCGCAACATATGCCACCAACGCACGGATCAATACCAATGCCGAAATAAAGGACACCAGAAGACCTACAATGAGTACTGTCCAGTCCTGTGTGCCATCAAATACTCCAAAGCTTTGATACAAGTCCAATAAACCTGCACCAACAATGACCGGAATGCCGAGGAAAAATGAAAACTCCGTCGCTGCCTTACGCGATACCCCGAGAAACATGGCGCCAATAATGGTTGCACCAGAACGTGAAGTCCCCGGAATCAGTGACAGCACCTGAATCAGGCCAATCCAGATCTTCAACTTCCTGCGCACGGATCCGAGGTGGATTTTTTTCAATCCAAATAATGATCAGGCCGCCGACAATCAGGCCGATCGCAATGGCAATATTATTGAACAGCAGCTCTTTGACTGTCTGACCAAGTGTCAGACCCACCAAGACAATAGGAATCGAGGCCAGAATCAGACCGATACCCAAACGGCGTCCTTGTGGTTCACCACTGACGATCCCGGTCGCCGCGCCCCAGAGACGCGCCCAGTATTCATAAATCACTGCTGCGATTGCCCCCATCTGGATGGCGATCACAAAGACATCACTCTTTTCCTTGGTCCAGAAGTTCATTAATTCTGAGGCCAGAATCAAATGTCCTGTACTGGAAATGGGCAAGAACTCGGTAATACCCTCAATAATACCCATGATTGCCGCTTTGAGCAGCAGTAATAAATCCATGCTTAATCCTGATTAATTATGCTTTGCCTTGTTCTGGAATTTTTTTCCATGCGTTGTCACGTAAATAAACCGGCAGTGCCAGTTCTGCATTCAGCCAGTTTTCGGATAATGCTGCCACGCGGGCGATGCTGGCAATATCCTGAGCAGTGGCCATAACCTCCTTATAGGTGGTTGCGTCTGCCTGTACTAAAGGCGACCCGGAACCCACTACGGTAAATTTCACCGCAGCACTGCCCTGCTCATAATTCAGCAACTGTTCTTCATCCACCGCCTGCATAATTCCCTGGGCATTCAGCTGATAACTGGCGATATAGACTTCACTCATACGTGCATCGAGTACTGCGGTCACTTGCGTCAGACCATGCAGACGATAAGCCGCCTGCGCCAGGGCCTGCAGCGTCGAGACCGGGATCACAGGCAAATCATTCGACCAAGCCAAAGCCTGGGTCACGGCAGCATTGATACGCACGCCGCTAAATGAGCCCGGACCACGGCTAAAAGCAATTGCGCTTAAATCGGAAATCGCCAGGTCCAACTGTTGGGTGGCCTGTTCGATCATGGGAAGAATTGTTTGTGTTTGTGCCTTTGCGCGCGCATCAAGTTGAAAAAATAATTCTTGACTGTCATCAATCACAGAAACGGAACACTGCTCATTGGCAGTTTCCAATGCCAGCAATTTCATGCACAACCTTAAAGAATAGTTTCTAAAAACGCCTGATATCATACTCCACTCCCCCAGCTGACGCGAGATATTCCCTGAAAGAGATACAAAAAAGCCCAGAATATTCTGAGCTTAAGTCATGGTTTTTTTATAGCTCGACCGCTTCCAGATCCTGAAACTTTTGAAAATGCTGGGCATAGTGCAAAGCGCTCAGTTTCAGTTTCTGCACGGTGTCTTCGTCTAGGGTTTTAACCACTTTCCCGGGCGAACCCATCACGACTGAATTGTCAGGAATGACTTTACCTTCCGGAATCAAGGTATTGGCCCCAATAATACAGTTCTTGCCAATCACCGCATTATTTAGAATCACCGCCTGAATTCCAATCAGGCTGTTATCCCCAATGGTGCAACCATGCAGCATAGCTTGATGGCCAATGGTCACATAGTCACCAATATGCATTTCAATCCCGGCATCGGTATGCAGTACGGCATTTTCTTGAATATTGCTGTAGTGTCCAAGATGGATTTTACAGTTATCTGCCCGGACTACCGCGCCAAACCAGACACTCACCTGCTGGCCAAGTTCGACCTGACCAATCACGGTGGCAGTCGGGGCGACCCAGCCATCCCAAGGTTGCTGTAATGCGCGCGGCGTATGTCCCTGAAACTTGTACAGCATCTGTGCTTATCCTTTTTGTATTTAACCCTTAAAAAATTTTGAGCGTTTAAACGTCGGTGAATTTAGCAAAAAAGGCCATTCTTTTTGATAGTCCAGTCCATACTGAAACAATGAAATCAACATGCGCGCCGTGAGTCCCCATACCACTTCGTTTTCTACCCGCATACTTGGAAAATACAGTGATTGCCGGGCAAAACGTACTTCATAGGGTGTGGGTTGGGCTTCAATCAGATGCTGCAAGGAGGCAAAGAAAATACGGTCAATTTCACTGGGCTGCGCAACCAGTTCGACTTCTGGAGGAATCAGCCCCACGATCGGCTTGACCAGCATACCGTTGCGGGCTTTTTGCATCGGCAGATCCCCAATGAGCTGCACATCAAATGGATTTAACGCAGTTTCTTCATAGGCCTCTCTTAAGGCCACCACAATATTACTGGTATCTTGAGGGTCACGCTTGCCGCCCGGAAAAGACACTTCGCCGGCATGATTGGTTAGATACAGCGAACGGCGGGTCAGCAAGACCTTGGGATGGGATTCTTCGGTAATCGCAATTAACACCGCAGCATGCGCTGGCTGAATTCGCTTGGAAAAGCGCAGACGTTGCTGTAAACGGTGAGTTAAATCACGATCATCCATCCTTCTGTTCCTCATTATCGTTCTATTTTCATCATAGCCGATTTTTAAATCCTGAGGATAGAATTGATGCCAAAAATCAAATTTTCAGTTATCCTGAGTCTACTTTTTGTCATTGATGATGAATATGAACTTCTGTACAGCTTGCGGACATAAGACAACTGAAAAAATACCTTTAGGTGATCAAAAACTGCGTCAAGTCTGTAGCTCCTGTGGTTTTATTCATTATGTGAATCCGAAAGTGATTTGTGGGGCTTTAGTGCTCTGGCAAGATAAAGTATTGTTATGTCGCCGTGCCATTGAACCGCGTTATGGCTTATGGACGCTGCCAGCAGGCTATATGGAGTTATTCGAAACCATGCAACAGGGTGCTGCACGCGAAACCCGTGAAGAAGCCGAAGCAGAAGTGGAAATCGAACAGCTGTACTGCATGTACAATATTCCCCGTATTGGCCAGATTTATGTGCTATTTAAAACCCAGCTGATCGCAGGCAAATTCGGTGCAGGTGAAGAAACCCTGGAATCGCGCCTGTTTGACGAATCTGAAATTCCATGGGCCGATCTGGCTTTCCCAAGTGTAGAGCACACCTTAAGACACTATTTTGAAGACCGTAAAAATAATAGCTTCCCGATGCATCTGGAAACTTTGGGTTCGCGCTTGGATCATACCGGTTAAGACAAAATCAGAATGCAAAAAAACAGCGTCAAATGACGCTGTTTTTTTATTTGAGAATCCAAGTTTAACCTTCAAGCATCCATGGCTGGCTTGGGAGCAACAGGTTCGATGACTTGAGTTGGTGTTTTTAACACTTTATGTTGTAAATACGTCAAGCCTTCTCGCATTTTTTCCTGCACCAGTGCAGTCAAGGTATCCACCGTATGCCCTTCGGTTGCAATGGCGGGCAGTGCCATTAAATGGGCTGTCACATGGGGCATTTCCAGTACCTTACGTACATGGGCGGCAAAGCTGATGTTATCAACAAATGGTGCGACCATATCCAGCTCGCCCTGCTGATTCACATAGCAAATCAGGCAAATCTGTACCGGACGCTGCGCTTCAATCGCCGCCCCTAAAATACGGCCATGCACTTTTTTAATCGCTTGCCCATTCGAAGTGGTCGCTTCAGGAAAGAAAAGCACCGGAATGTCCTGTTTAAGGAACCCGGTAATCTGATCGCGGATTTTAATCGAATCGCCTGAACCCCGTTTAATAAATAAGGTTCCTCCGCTTTTGGCCAGTTTACCCAGTACCGGCCACTGTTCAATTTCTGCCTTGGCCAGGAAAAACACCCGTGCAGCCGAACCGAGTACCGCAATATCCAGCCAGGAGATATGATTGCTGACCCAAAGTGCCGGTTCGCGCGGAATATTGCCATGCACCTGGACTTCAATATTAAAAACCTGACACAGCTGACGACAGAAGTACTGTACATATCTGGTGTTATGCGGATTATTAGGATTCTTGTACAGACCGTGTCGGTAGACCAGATAGAATCCCTGACTCACTGTAGCCACAGAAGCTGTAATTTTTCGACTATAAAGCAAAAACTTAGCTAAACCACGAAGTTCAGTTACTGGATTTTCTACAGTTGAGTGCATACGGTATTCACTATTTTCCGGCCAATTAAGGTCATCATCTTCACGTGTTTTTACTATTTTATACTGTTCACTCTCAAGATGCATTGATTATAAAAACCGTTCGTGCAGATCAAATTTTGCAATTTCAATTCACTTGGACGATTAATTAAAATAATCTCATTGAATAAACAGATTTAAGGTGAAGAGCATGCAGCCCAATCAAAATAGCACCACAGAGACCATTCAACCCTCTCAGGCCTTAGGCTATATTCTGGCTGGCAGCCTGTTCTATACGGCGACATTGGTTGCTTTAGCCCAATTATTTGTTGTCACACTCTAACCCAAAACTCACAGAGCACAACTATCTGCTACGGTAAATTTCCACTAGAATGAAGTTTTCAAGTGGAGTTTGGACCGAGTGGAATATTTTGAACAGCATCCTGCCCAAGATCGGGTCATTCTGATCAGCGTAAACGTACAGATGCTGGACGACCTCGATGCAGAAGAATTCCATCTGTTGGCAACCTCTGCCGGTGCCGAAGTACTTGAGCATTTGCAGGTGCAACGCATCCGGCCTGATCCCAAATTTTTTATCGGCTCAGGCAAAGCTGAAGAAATTGCCGAACAGGTCGAAGCCCTCGACGCCAATCTGGTGATTTTTGATCACAGTTTAACCCCGGCTCAAGCCCGTAACCTTGAAAAAGTCGTCCAATGCCGTGTAGTCGATCGCACTGAACTGATTCTGGATATCTTTGCCCAACGCGCGCGGACCTATGAAGGTAAGCTACAGGTTGAGCTGGCCCAGCTGCAACATATGGCCTCTCGCCTGATCCGCAGTCGTGGCAATCTGGATAGCCAGAAAGGTGGAATTGGTTTACGTGGTCCTGGGGAAACTTTACTTGAGACCGATCGACGCTTATTACGTCTGCGCATGGGACAGCTCAAAGCCAAACTGGACAAAGTTCGTCAGACCCGTCTCCAAGGCCGTGTGGCCCGTCAAAAAGCAGCGGTTCCAACGATTTCTTTAGTGGGTTATACCAACGCCGGCAAATCAACCCTGTTTAACATTCTGGCCAAAAGCGATGTCTATGCGGCTGACCAGCTCTTTGCCACCCTGGACCCGACCCTACGGCGTTTAGACTGGGATGGCATTGGCACAGTGGTACTGGCAGATACTGTTGGTTTTGTACGCAATTTGTCTCATTCTTTAGTCGAATCCTTTAAAGCCACCTTGGAAGAAACCCTTGAGGCCACCCTGCTCTTACATGTGATTGACTCCAGTAGTCCAGAAATTCTAGAGCAAATTGAAGCAGTCGAAACGGTACTCAAAGAAATTGGTGCAGATGTACCGATTTTGCGGGTATATAACAAAATTGACCAGAGCGGTGAAGACGCCAAAATCATCTATCAGCGACCTAACCTACCGGAACGGGTCTATATTTCAGCCCATACCGGACAAGGCATAGAGCTGCTGCATAAAGCGGTACATGAAGCCTTAATGGGCCAGATTCAGCAATTCGAACTCAAATTACAGCCGGCTCATGGCAAGTTACGCAACCAGTTGTATGAACTGAATGTGATTCAATCTGAACATTATGATGAGCAGGGCCAGTTGCACTTGTCAGTTCGTATTGCACCGCAGAAACTGCAACAGATCATTCGACAAGCCCATTTATCTCTGGAAGAAATTCTTGGAGAACAGGCGATCCAGTTTCAAAGACCTCTTGAAGAGTTTGAAATAGCGAGTAAGATCGATTAAAACTTGATAAATCAAATTTTATAGACCCTAAAATGAACTGGATAAAACATATAGATTGGCCCGCGTGGATCGGTACCTTATTTTTAATTATTCTCTTTCGAGAAGCTGCGGTCTGGATCATGACCCAGCTCGATCATCCTGAACTGGGAAATCTGGTCGGACTGATCAGCTTGCTGGTGGTACTGTTTGCCTGGCGTTACTGGAATAAGCTGCCTGCGCGTCTAGTGGACACCAATAACAAGATCATGAAAGAAAGTGCCTTTGCTTTTTTACCCGTGAGTGCTGGTTCACTGATGATGCTGGTGCATATGGGACATAAAATCCCCGCTTTTCTCTTGGTTCTATTTGTGAGCACACTCATTCCATTATGGGTCTATGCCAAACTCGCCAAACGTTGGTTATAGGAGATCACCATGTTATCTGTACTGTCTGGTTTCCTGATTACATTGCTGGCCTATCTGGCGGCCAAACCCTGTAACCGCGTCATCCCTAAAATTCCAGTGATTGTTTTTGGCATGTTCTTTGTCTTGATTTTGCTCTTTGTTCTGGGCATTCCTTATGAACACTATACCGAAGATACCAACCCATTATTTAACCGACTACTAGGCTATGTCACGGTAGCACTGGCAATTCCTTTAGCAGCCATGCGCTATGATGATCTGCCATTAAAAGGAATTGTTGGCATTCTGATATTCGCCAGTATCAGTGCAGTGGCCCTACCGATGGGTCTGGCTTATCTGCTGCACATGGCATCCAGTGATATTATGGCCTTTGCGACACGCGCCGTGACGACTCCAATTGCCATTAATATTGCGACCTTACTACATGCTCCGATCAGTATGGTGATTCTGATTGTCATTCTGTCCGGCGTGATTGGCGCTGCTTTTTCTCCACTGATTTTGCGTCATATTCATGATGAACGTGCTTCTGGATTGGCTTTAGGGCTCGCGGCCCACGCTATTGGCACGGCACAAGCCTGGCAACGTGGCAGCGTCGCAGGACGTTATGCCGCTTTTGGTATGGCCGTTAATGCAGTTTTTACCGCGCTCTGGTTGCCTAGCTTTATCTTATATTTACAGTAAGTTTAATCTGACTACTGAGTCACCAGGCTTTCCTTTGTCTATTTATGGCTGTGCAAAGAGAAAGCCTTTACCCGACCAATAGAAATATCTCATCACTTGAAGTTCCCAGACAGTTATCTGGACATCAAATTACAGCCTCTATAAAATCAATATTTTAAATCTAACTAATTATTTTTTAAAAAATTAATTATTAATAAAAACAATATATGCGTCCTATCAGACTTTGCGAATACGCATCCTTCTACAGCAAGAGAGTGCAAATTTTTTATATATTTTTGTGCTCTGATTGAACAGGCTTGTTGCGAGTTTTTTAATTAAAAGTACAGAAACTGAGTTTATGCTCTATTCAACTTGCATTTTTTTTTGTATGGTTGTATGAATATCAAACCTATAGATTTTTACTCTAAGTTAATTGATATTTCATATTTATGATCAGTGACAAGCAAATCAAAAGGATATTTGATTTACAAGCAAAAGGAAAAGATATGAATTGAAAACCAATACTGTTTTCAGAGAAGTGAAACCACACTATTTAATGAATCAAATTTCCACTATGTATGCATCCAGTACATATCAGGCTATACATTCATTTCATCGCAGCCGATATTCTGACCTGTATAACAATATTTAAAGGCAGACTTGGCTTGCTGGCTGAATATGAAATTAAATCGATCTAGCGATTTGAAGACGCTAGTAATGCAACATGAGAAACACTGTTCTTCAATGCTGGCCCAATCACCAATTCAAGAAATGGCCGGTTTGAATCAACCTGGGGATGATGACAATGAAAAAATCTAAAATTGCAATGATGCTGATGGGGAGCTGTATGGCAGTATCTGCTTTCGCACAGGATCTTAGCGGGACATGGCAACAAATTGACGATAAAACCGGTTCGCCCAAAGCAATTATTGAAATTCGCCAAGAGAGCAACGGCACCTATGCCGGTAAAATCGTGAAAGTAACGCCGCGCCCGGGTTATACCCCACAACGGACCTGTAATAACTGTCCAGCACCTTATACCAACCAGCCGATTTTAGGCATGGATGTACTGACTGGCCTAAAACATGTTGCCGGCACCAACAACTATGAAAAAGGCAAAGTGATTGATCCGCTAGCAGGCAAGCTCTATGATGCCAAAGTGCGTCTCAATGCCAATGGTAAACGTTTGACTCTGCGTGGCTATATGGGCGTATCCGCTCTGGGCCGTAGCCAGACCTGGATTCGTCAGGACTAATGCAGAGTTAGAAAAAAGCCACGTGATTACGTGGCTTTTTTATTGGATGTACTACTTAGATCACCGGATTATCAACCGCAAACATCTGCTGATCTTCCAGACGATAAGCCATCAGCTGGTTGCCCCAAACACAGCCCCCATCGACATTCTGAATTTGAGCAGAAATCGTTTTTCCTTGCAGGGCAGCCCAATGACCAAACAGAATCTGATGGCTTTGTGCTGCCTGTGACTCAAATTCAAACCACGGTTTAAAACCTGCTGGCATTGGATCATCCAAAGCATCTTTAAAACTGTACTCCAGACGCCCTTCAGCATCGGTTAAGCGCATCCGGGTCAAATAGTTCACGATACAACGCAAACGCGCATGACCTTGTAGCTCATCTGACCATAGGTCAGGTTGCTTACCGAACATTTCTTGCAGGAAAGCATCCACAACTGCAAAGTCTTCATGTCCAATCACCGCTTCAACCTCTTTGGCCAGCTGAGCCGTCTGTTCGACCGTCCAGTTCGGCGGGATACCCGCATGAGTCAGGACCGTCGTTTCGTTTGGAAACAGACACAGCGGCTGTTGACGTAACCAGTCAATCAGCTCATCGCTTTCTAGCGCATGAATGACGTCCTGAATATGGTCTTTTTCCTTCGCGGGTTTAATGCCTCGCGCAACAGCCAGCAAGGTCAAGTCATGATTGCCCAGTACGGTCGCTGCCCTGCCGTTATCGACCAGTTTTTTGATAAACCGCAATGCACCTATCGAGTTTTCACCACGCGCCACCAAATCTCCAGCAAACCAGATAAAGTCCTGATCGGCATCAAACTGGATTTCTTTCAGCAACGCTTTCAAGGCTTCAAAACAGCCTTGAACATCACCAATCACATAATTATATCGAGCAGTGCGGTTCATCGTTATTTAAGCCACCATTTGATCTGAAAGTGCCACAAACTGAGCAAGCGTTAAGGTTTCTGGACGCGCCATTGGATCGACGCCTGCTTTTTCAAAACCGTCTTCCACCAACATGCCTTTTAAGCTATTGCGCAGAGTTTTACGACGTTGGGTAAAGACATGCGAGACCAGACGCGCCAGTGCTTTTTCATTTTTAGCCACAATCGGCTTGGTCTGATAAGGTTCCAAACGGAATACCGCCGAGGTCACTTTGGGTGGCGGATTGAAAGATCCAGGAGGTACTTCAAATAGGAAAGTTGGTTTACAGAAATACTGAATCATCACCGATAAACGGCCATATTCTTTGGTATTTGGCGCAGCCGTAATACGATCTACCACTTCTTTTTGCAGCATGAAGTGCATGTCCTGCACTTTGCCACCAAATTCCAAAAGATGGAAAAGCAGTGGGGTCGAAATGTTATAAGGCAGGTTACCGACCACGCGCAGTGGACGACCTTCTTCAAATAATGTTGAATAATCAAAGCGCAGTGCATCG
>CANQWW010000031.1 GCA_947627655.1 uncultured Acinetobacter sp.
TCTAAACCTTGTCCGTTTGCTGTGAGTAAAGATGATCCGATTTTAACAACGATTCGTTTACAACCCTTGAGCTGACGTTGCCCATCTACCACTTCTATCATCTTGTCCTCAGACTTCTCTTTGAGAGATTAACGTACGTAATACACTTCTACATCGCTGTCGTCATCGTCTTCATCGTCAAAGTCATCGCCGCCCAGACGTTGAGCACGACGCATTTCACGATAAGCTTCTTTCGCAGCCAGTGTTTGTTCACGTGTTTCAGCTTCCAGCTGATCACGGAATGCTTTGATCTCTGCAGCGTATTCAGGATCTTCAACTTCACGTTCGCGTTGCTGTTCGATCTGATCCATCAGGTAATAAACCACGTCTTTAGTTCCTTCAAAGGTTAAACCTGAAGTTTTAAAGACCGGCCCTTCCCACTGTAGTTCTTCAAGAATATGGTTACACCATTCATCACGTGTTTCTGCAGCAAGCTGATCAACTTTATTCAGCACCAAAACCACTGGCAATTTAGACAAGGTAGGCGAGAATTTCTCAAGCTCTGTCAGAATTGCTTTGGCGTTATAAGCCGGGTCTGAGCCATCAATCGGCTGCACATCCACAATATGGAGCAAGATACGGGTACGTGCCAAATGTTTCAGGAAGCGAATCCCTAAACCTGCACCTTCTGCCGCGCCTTCAATCAGACCTGGAATATCCGCCATCACGAATGAACGGTGACGGTCTGCATCTACTACACCCAGGTTAGGCATCATGGTCGTAAACGGATAATCTGCTACTTTTGGTTTTGCAGCAGATACCGCACGGATAAATGTTGATTTACCCGCGTTCGGCATCCCCAACAAGCCCACATCTGCCAGGACTTTCAATTCCAGACGGATTTCACGGAATTCACCTTTCGTACCATGGGTACACTTACGCGGTGCACGGTTAGTCGATGATTTGAAGTGTGTGTTACCTAAACCACCATCACCACCTTGAGCAACCAATACTTTCTGACCGTCTTCAATCAGGTCACCAATAATGTCGCCAGATTCACTATCTACAATCGTTGTTCCCACAGGAACTTTTAAAATAACTGATTCGCCACCACGACCAGCACAGTTTGCGCCAGCACCATTTTTACCACGTTCAGCGCGAAATTTACGGGTATAACGATAATCTACTAGGGTACCGGTATCGTCGTCAGCCTGAATATAAATGCTGCCACCACGACCACCATCACCACCATCTGGACCACCAAATGGCACGAATTTTTCACGGCGAAAACTGGCTACGCCATTGCCACCGTCGCCAGCCTCTACGGTAATGACTGCTTCATCAACAAAGCGCATCTTGCCAATCCTCTAAAAACTTTAAAACCGCCTATTCTGCCATATTTTAAAGCATTTCTCGACTACATTTATGCACTATTCCATGAAGATCGTTCATTTCTACCTGTAATTTTATTCAGCAACATTTTATTTTTTATTTGGACAATAAAATACTGCTATGTTTCTGTTTTAATATAATTTTTAATAATAGCCTGATTGTTTTTAATTATTTCTGCTTTATCTTCCAGCCGCTTATAGTGCAGGCAATACCCAAAGAGTCGAGTAAATGAGCCCTTCAGAACAGGAATCTGTCCGTCCATTGTCATCACAATTTATCTTATTGATGGCGCTTGCCTGTGGTTTATGTGCAGGATCGGCCTATTTTAATCAGCCGTTGATTTACTCTATCGAGAAAAGTCTAGGTATCAGTACCAGTCAGGCCGGCTTTGCCGTGGTCATCGCCCAGCTGGGTTATGTGCTCGGTTTAATGCTGCTGGTGCCCTTGGGGGATTTTCTAAATAAGCGCAAACTGATTGTCGGCTTGATGGTGTTTGCTGCAATTTCACAGATTTTGTTGTCTTTGAGCAGCACCTTAGCAACACTGTATTTCTTTACCTTATGTGCAACTTTTGGTGCCATTTCCGCGCAGGTGCTGATTCCGTTTGCTTCGACCATTAGTCCGCCGCAATCCAGTGCAGCGACTGTGGGTAAGCTGATGAGTGGTCTGGTGATGGGGATTATCCTGTCTCGTACCTTTGCCGGTTTTGTTTCCACCTATTGGTCATGGGAAGGTGTGTATTTAAGTAGCGGCCTAATCACCCTGCTGTTTGCGGTACTCATGTGGAAAAAACTTCCCAATACTCAACCACAAGTTGGCTTAACCATTGGCACGATTTATAGATCACTGTTTACCCTGGCTCATAATAATCCGCATTTAATCCGTCGTGCCTGTGCGGGTGCCTTAGGCTTTGGTATTTTGTCGATGGTCTTTACCTCGATGACTTTTGTATTAGGTAGTGCGCCTTATCACTTTAGCGATTTTGAAATTGGCCTGTTTGGCTTATTGGGTATCATCGGGATTTATTCATCGAACTGGTCCGGCAAAACCGTAGGACAAGGTAGAGAAAACCTGGTCGCCAAGCTGTGTATCATCTTGATGTTTGGTTCTACACTTCCCTTGTACTTTGCCCAGCAGAATATTGTGGTCTATGCCATAGGTGTGCTGATGGCCTACTTTGGTTTAACGGCTTTCCATGTGCTCAATCAGAATCTGGTTTACCGGATTGACCTCAAATCACGCTCACGAATTAATGCGGTATATATGACAATTTACTTCAGTGGCGCAGCTTTAGGTTCACTGGGTACTGTTTATGCTTGGGAACATTTTGAGTGGATTGGTTGTGTGGTACTTGGTTTAGTTTTCTCAATTGGGATTTTGCTGATTGATCGGTGGGATTTTAAGAGGATGAAGAAAGCTTAGTTTTAAAAGATAAAGAATAAATCGGAAGCTTTATTCTTTCTTATAAAGGACGTATTTCATTAACTCTGTTCTAAGACTAGAGTTTTGTTCTCGATGAATTTTACCAAGCTGAGGTGTAATATTCGCGATATGTTCTAAATTTTCACTATCAACAAGTGCCATATATCTTACATAGTTAAGCAGACATTGGCTTTGAAATTTCTCAATTTGGTCTTTTAGTTGTTCATCTGATACTGCTTCTCTTAAGAATTTAAAAGCATCCTCTTGCTCATAAAAAATTGATATAAATTTATTATTTAATGTTTCTATACTTTTAGTTTGATCATATTGATAAATTAAGTAATTACATATTTTATTACTCAGATGTTAAAGCTCAACCAACTGAATAACTAATTCTTTACAATAATTTCAGCTCCTTTTTGCTCTTGCCAACTCGTATACGTCATCAATAATGCTACAGGTGCAAAGATCGCTGCTGACCAAAGCAAAAGATTGGTCGCTAAAGTGATATCGACTTCTAAAAGCTTGAAGATCGCATAAATCGCAATGCAGAGAATTAAAATAATGGCATACACTGCCAGCAAGGTAGCAACCAAATTTTCAGACTTTTTCATTCATTGCTTCCCCAAAAGCAATTTAATCTTTATTTCGTAACGCGTTCTTTATTTTCCAAAATCTCTGGCAAACTTCGCTCTAACCAGCCAATTAAATACATAATTTTTTCAGCCGCTTGTGAACCGGTAATCGTTAGTTGATATTCTACTTTCGGTGGCACCACTGGATAGACTGTTCTTAAAATAAAACCATCCTGTTCCAGCATTTTTAAGGTTTGTGCCAGCATCTTTTCACTCACGCCTTCAATACGCTGTTTTAACTCGCTAAAACGATGCACACCATCACTTAAACAACGCAACACCAGAATTGACCATTTATTGGCAAGATGCTCAAGGATTTCACGAGATGGACTGTCTACTGACAAAACCTGGCCTAATAACTTACTATTTTCATAGATCGACATATTGTTCTCAAAATGATTTAAAAAATTACTAACTATTTTTCATGTACTTTCATTTAGAAAGTTAGCAAAAATAAAATACTAATTCAAGCTTATTTCTTGAACAAAAAAAAGAGCCTCAAATGAGGCTCTTTTTTCAGCAAAAAACTAATTAAGCATTGGTTTCAGCTGGAACTTTTGGATAGCTTACGCCGCCCATTTGTTCAGCAATACGAAGTACCTGGCAGCTATAACCCACTTCGTTATCGTACCAAACGTAAGCAGTCAAGCGGTTGCCTGAAGTGATGGTCGCTTGCGCATCAAATACACCTGCAGTACGTGACCCGATAAAGTCAGAAGATACCACTTCAGTCGAGTTGGTATAACCGATTTGACCTTGCAGGCTAGAACCGATAGAGATTTGGCGAATGTATTCGTTCACTTCATCACGATCAACGTCTTGACCTAAAGTCAGGTTCAGAATCGCGAGTGATACGTTTGGCGTAGGAACACGTACAGAGTTACCTGTCAATTTACCTTGCAGAGCTGGAAGCGCTTTCGCAACTGCTTTCGCAGCACCAGTTTCAGTAATCACCATGTTCAGTGTCGCAGCACGGCCACGACGGTCCGCTTTATGGTAGTTATCGATCAGGTTCTGGTCGTTTGTGAACGAGTGAACTGTTTCAACGTGACCATTCACTACAGTATATTTGTCGTGAAGTACTTTCAGCGTTGGAGTGATCGCATTTGTTGTACAGCTTGCTGCAGAAATGATTTGATCTTCATCTAGGATATCAGCTTGGTTCACACCAAATACAACGTTCTTCATGTCACCTTTACCAGGTGCAGTCAGGATCACACGTGAAGCGCCAGGGCATTTCAGGTGTTGAGCAAGGCCTTCAGAATCACGCCATTTACCGGTGTTGTCGATGACAAGCGCATTTTCGATACCGTATGCAGTGTAATCCACTTCAGATGGATTAGATGCATAGATCACTTTGATGAATTGACCGTTAGCAATAATGGCTTCGTTTTCTTCATCTACAGAAATCGTACCTGCGAATGGACCATGGATCGAGTCACGGCGTAATAAAGACGCACGTTTTTCCAGGTCACCATCAGCCGTCTTACGAACCACGATTGCTTTTAGGCTTAGACCACGGCCAAGACCAGACTGGCTGATCATCAGACGGGCAAGGATACGACCAATACGACCAAAACCGTAAAGTACAACATCTCTGTTTTCTACAGTTGCCGCATTGCCTTCAAGTGATTGCACAGCATTCGCAACGAATTCGTTAACGTCACCGCCTTTCTCTTTAAATTCAACAGCCAGTTTGCCTAAATCCACTTCAGCAGTACCGATGTTTTCGATTTTCGCCAATGCTTCAAGAATTGGAAAAGTATTCACCACAGATAATTCAACGTCTAATACGCGAGTACGACGGTGAGCTTTCAGGATCTGGATAACCGAACGGTTAATTAAAGAACGACCGTATACTGTAGCTACGATATTTTTTTCACGATATAACTGACCCACAAGGGCAATCATACGTTCCGCAAGTTCTTCACGGTTTTTCCAGCGACCTTGGTGCTCTGCATGTAGGGCAACGATAGTGTCTTTGCTCACAGATACGTCCTCTAATTAATTGTAAATCTAGGCATAAATTTCAAAACCCCATAATTGTAATGGAATTGAACGCAAGTTTGAATCAAAAGCTGCCTCTGACTTAGATAAAATCACGTATATTCAGTATAAATTTAGAAAATGATTGCAATTAGTTAAATGATTTTGCATTTAAAATTCTAAAAAGTAGTCCTTTGCCTGTTGGAAATATATTTTTGTTAAATGTTGTTTATTCAGACAAACCAGAATTTTAAAGTGCCCGGTATTTTTCTGCGTGCCTGATATCTGGCTTTCTGCTGCAACATTCATGTTGTATTTTATAGCCCACGTGCTGATTCAGTCTGCTTTAACGCGGTTATTTTGCTTAAAATTAAATCGCGTTTTGATCCCAGTCTATCTGCACGTGTTATGAGGCATTTTTCTCAATCTTTGCCAATTGTTTAGCTTTATTGGCGAACTCAGTTTTTTTACGCTGTTGCTTCTGCAGATGTAATACCCCTTCAATGACCAGCAACACCACTGCTAACCAGATTGGAATATAAGTCAACCATTCTCCTGGCGCTACACGCTCTCCCAATGCCATCGAAGCAAAAGCCAGTAATACGGGCTCCAGATAGCTGAGTAAGCCGAAAATTACAAAAGGCAAATAGCGGCTTGCCAGAATATAACTTCCCAATCCTAACGCACTTAGAAAGCCTAGACCTAATACCGCAAAAATCAGATGCTGCGCATTAAGGATCAGTTGCATGGAATCGCTATGAATAAAGCCTAGATAGATCGCGACAGGCAGAATGATGAAGAGGTCCCACCAGAAACCGCCTAAATGATCCGTCTGAAATTTACGGCGCATAAAGAAATACAGCGGATATGCCAGTGCCACATACACCGTTTCCCAAGCAATAGCACCGATGCGCCAGATCTCATGCCCCACACCAAGCACTGCACAAATTACCGCAGCCAGCTGCCAGCGTGACAGCTTTTCCTTATAGATCAGGCAGCCCACCAGCACCATGACCAGAGGGAGCAAAAAATAGCCGAGAGATACTTGGAGTCCACGGCCATTAATCGGCCCCCACAAGAACAGCCACAGTTGTGTGGTACACAGCAAAGAACTTAAAATCAGCCAGAGTAAAAACAAAGGTTGCTTGAAAATACGAGTAAAAATACTGCTAATACGCTGCAGATCACCAGACCACCACATAAAAGCAGTTAAAAATGGCAATGTCGCCAACATACGCCAGGCAAAAGTCTGCTCACTGTCCAATGGCTGTAAAAAAGGCGTAAAAATATAAAGCACGCCGAACACGACCGATGCCATGACTGACAGCGCAATACCTTTATACATTCACAACCCCAAGCTCTATTTGCAGGCATTATATCGGGATGTCCTACAGAAAGCTTGTCCACGCTTCTTTAACCCAATGATATTTTTTAGCTTGGCTGCAATGTATGCTTTCTCAGGCATAAAAAAACCATGCCGAAGCATGGTCTGAACATAAACCGTCTTAGCGTACGCTCTGTTTGGTCTGGATCAAATCACTCAGGTCAAAACCGACTGACTTGGCATAGTCCAGATATTCATTGACGACTGCTGGATCTGGTTGCGGTGTACGTGACAAGACCCACATATACTTGCGTTTTGGCTCACCGACCAAGACTGTCTGATAATTATCATCCAGCTTTAATATCCAGTAATCACCACGCCCCACAGGAATCCAGCGAATTGCTTCAGGCAAGAAGCTGACTTTGAGCTTGCTGTTATAAGGCGGGTTCTGAATATAGGCTTCACCGACTGACTGGGTTTGCGAACCATCTTTTTTCAGGCAACGGTTATCCACTTTAACATTGCCATTTTCATTTAAGGTATAGGTCGCAGTAACATCACGATCACATTTGTTCTGGAACTGCAGCGGTTTACGTGCAACTTCGTACCAAGTCCCTAAATATTTATCTAACTCTACTTTTTCCACTGTAGCTAATGGTTTGGTTTCTGCATAGGCCATCGTGACTGCACCCAAACCAAACAATACCGCACCACCAAGTGCAATTTTGGCGATTTTAAAACTTGCCTGCGAAAAATTTTTAGTTGACATATCGTATCCTTTTTTATTTATGCAGATGGCTCAAGCACATATTTTTGAAACAGTTATCTGGAAATAACAATAACGTCATCGCGTGAATGATTGTGTATCGTTATGTAAGATTTATCATGAGTTTTGCATAATTAATCGCAGGCAGATCAGATGCTTAACTCAGCATCTGAGCTTTCAAATGCAGAATTTCATCCCTTAGGCGGGCGGCCTGTTCAAACTGTAGTTCTTTCGAAGCCTTGAGCATCTCTTTTTCCAGCTTGTTCATATGCTTGGCAAACAGTTTTGGATCAGCCAGTAAATGCCGTTCATCAGCAGTCAGGGCTTTGGCCTGATCAGAGATCCGATCTTCAACTTGTTCATCATCCAGCACCTCACCGGTATCAATTTCCTTGATCACCTGACGCACCGCACTGCGTGGGGTAATGCCATGTTCTTCGTTAAACTGGATCTGTTTGGCACGACGGCGCTCGGTTTCATCGATGGCTTTTTGCATCGAATCGGTAATACGGTCCGCATACAGAATCGCCTTGCCTTTCAGGTTACGTGCGGCACGACCAATGGTCTGAATCAGGGAGCGTTCAGAACGTAAGAAGCCTTCTTTATCCGCATCCAGAATCGCCACCAGCGATACTTCCGGCATATCCAGACCTTCACGCAGCAAGTTAATTCCGACCAGCACATCATGTACCCCGGTACGTAGCTCATGAATAATTTTAACCCGCTCGACGGTATCAATATCAGAGTGCAGATAGGCGACCTTGATGCCATATTCTTTTAGATAAGAAGTCAGATCTTCAGCCATACGCTTGGTCAGAGTCGTCACCAGCACACGTTCATTGATGTCCTTACGCAGATTAATCTCGGACAGGACATCATCGACCTGGGTTAATACCGGACGAATTTCAATTTCAGGATCGATCAGACCCGTCGGACGTACCACCTGCTCAACAATCTGTTCAGATTTTTCCAATTCATAGTGTGCCGGCGTGGCACTCACATACACTGTGGTCGGAACGATCCGCTCCCATTCCTCAAACTTCATTGGACGGTTATCTAATGCACTTGGCAGGCGAAAACCATAATTGACCAGATTTTCTTTACGTGAACGGTCACCTTTATACATCGCGCCAATTTGTGGAACAGTCACATGCGATTCATCAATAATCAGCAAGGCATCGTCCGGCACATAATCAAATAATGTCGGTGGTGCTTCACCAGATGGACGACCGGACAAATGCCGCGAATAGTTTTCAATCCCATTGGTATAACCCAGCTGCTGCATCATTTCCAGATCATAGCGGGTACGCTGCTCGATCCGCTGTGCTTCCAGTAATTTGTCATTCTCCCGGAAGAATACCAGACGTTCTTTTAATTCATCTCGAATCGTTTCAATCGCGCGGGCCAAATTATCTTTGGGGGTGACATAGTGACTTTTCGGATAAATCGTCACACGTGGCACTTTACGCACCATTTTTCCAGTCAAGGGATCAAACCAGCGAATCGAATCCACTTCATCATCAAACAGCTCAATACGAATCGCATGCTGATCGGATTCTGCCGGGAAAATATCTATAATTTCACCGCGAATACGATACGTACCACGTAAAAATTCCAGTTCATTACGGCTATATTGCATTTCGACCAGCCGGCGAATAATGTCATCACGACTAATTCGGTCACCATCGACCACATGCAACAACATGCTCATGTAGGCATTCGGGTCACCCAGACCATAAATCGCAGAAACCGAAGCAACAATAATTGCATCACGGCGTTCTAATAAAGCCCGTGTTGCCGACAGACGCATCTGATCGATATGGTCGTTAATTGCGGCATCTTTCTCGATAAAGGTATCTGAAGATGGCACATAGGCTTCCGGCTGATAATAGTCATAATAACTGACGAAATACTCGACCGCATTATTCGGAAAAAATGCCTTGAATTCACCGTAGAGCTGGGCAGCCAGTGTTTTGTTATGTGCCATGACAATCGTCGGACGTTGGGTCCGTGCAATCACATTGGCCATAGTATAAGTCTTGCCTGAACCGGTAACCCCTAGCAAAAGCTGATCGTGATAGCCGCCTTCTATCCCCTTGACCAGTTTTTCAATGGCTTGTGGCTGGTCACCTGCAGGCTGATAGTTGGTGACCAATTCGAAAGGGATTTTATCGGACATAATTTTCGGCAATTTCACTAGAAAGATAGACTGCATTTATTATGGGGTTAAATCCGGATTACTCAATGCCTGCACTAGGGTCAATTTGGTAAAAATTGTATCAGTTGTCCAGTTAATTTTGTTCGGACCCTTGCACTGCATGCGAAGGTTGAATAGCAGGTTTTATGGCTGATATAGAAGGATAAAATGACACAAGATTCAATTCTGTAAAACTTACTCAATTCTTGGTGCAGATTTATAGGCTTCACGCATCATACGCAAATTTCACCTTGACCCTGCCTGCTTTCAGAGGCAACATGAAATTAATAAGAACATTGAATCAAGTGCTATGACTTACCAATATCATGATGAAAGCATTGTCAAAGCTTTACCTGAACATACCGTATTTGTCTTTGGTAGCAATATGGCCGGACAACATGCAGGTGGCGCAGCAAAAACTGCCTATGAGCATTTTGGTGCCATGATGGGCGTCGGTCGTGGCTGGTCAGGACAGAGCTATGCCATTCCCACCATGAATGAGCATTTACAGCAAATGCCATTGTCACAGATTCAGCACTATATTGATGATTTTAAAATTTATACCAAGAATCACCCGAAAAATAAATATTTTGTCACCTCGGTCGGTTGCGGTATTGCCGGTTATAAAGTGGAAGAAATTGCCCCAATGTTTAAAGGCATTTCACGTAATGTCATTTTGCCGCAGTCCTTCCGTCCTTTTGTGGAAAAACCGCTGCCAAAACTCAATGAAAAGTTCTTAAAAACGATTTTCCGCGACTCGATTGTCTTTACCGATACTACTGACGAGCTGATTGATGTCCTGGCACTGACGGATAGCGAAAAAAGTCTGGCGAAAATTCTGCTGAACACCCAGATGTATCCTACAGACAGTAATGGTCGCGACCGGGTCTTCGAGATTCAGGATATTCTGTATCATCTGGATGGAAAATTATTCGAATTCCAGAGCAATAGCGAAGGCTCCCTGGTTTTTGGTGGGGTCATTCTGGCCCTGCTGGAACTTTATAATATGAATGAGCAGGATTTCTCGGATGTCTGGCATGGCAAGCGCGAGATTACACCGCCTAAACCTGCCAATAAAGCCCGCAAATAAACCCAGATATTCCCCCAAATAAAAGCCAGTCATATCGACTGGCTTTTATTTTAACGTTTACCCATAGAGCGACGTGTACCACGTGGCGGCATCCAAGTACGGTCTGCATAGCGTTGTGGTTTTGGACGCATGTCTTCAAAAACTTCGTCAGATAGGGTTTCATCGGCTTTTTTAATAGGAAAAGGCAAATTGACTAAAGCCTTTTTCTTGGGAGGATTTTGCGTACTCATTGGAATAACTCAATTGAATCTGTCGCTATTGTACAAAAAAAACCGGTTGGGATGTAAATCGCTTGCTACATTTCTTGAAAAATACACTCAAAAAAAATCCCCACCAAGTCTTATCAAGATGAACCGGACTCCACTTTTTTTCCTGCCTGTGAAACCTCTTTAAAACGTCGCTTGTGTCACTTAATTTCAAAATTCTTGAATAGATTTATTGACCTAACTGACATATACCCCGGGCAATTATGTCAATAAAATATCAATGTAAACAATAAGATATAAAACAAACCCTCCAAATATAAACACAAAACTAATTACATAAATACACATCTAAACATCGAGTTTAAAACAAATATATGGAGGTGTTACACAACATCACCTTAAGTATTGTTTTCTCTAACATTTCAATAATGTGTATTTCTGAATAATGGGCGTCTAGAAAAATTATTATCAATTGACGGACATGGAGTCCTTTCACATGAAAAAAAGTGTATTGTGCATTGCTGTTTCTATAGCTGCCCTACCCATCCTTAGTCATGCAGATTCACCCTATTTTAGTTTAAAAGATGGAGATGGCTTTAAACGATTTTCAGTCTCTGTAGGTGCTTTACATGTGATGCCACAAGGCAAAGCACAACCTTTCCAAGTCAATACTGCTGTCCAGAATGGGGAAACATCACAAGTCGGTGATATTTCAATTGCTTCAGTTAAAGACAATCTCGATCCAGACATGGATACCAACCTTTCTACCACCTTTGTCAATCTGCTGGATGGTCTAGGCATAGACACCCTGCCCAGGTCCTTAAGTGGCAGAGCTGAAATTAATGGTCTAGAGAGCTGGAATAATCCGGGTACAGGATTAGAAGCCGATGATGTGACCACTCTCGGTATCATGACCAATTACTTCTTTACCGATCATCTTTCTTTTGAAGTCAAAGCCGGGATTCCACCCAAAGTAGACCTGCAAGGCAGTGGAAAAATTTATGCTCCTTTTTCTGCCATTGCCACTCCTAGTCTGGATTTAATTGAAAGTATCCCTGGCGGGATTGATTTACCGCAAATTAATTTAAAAAATGATATCTTGATTACTGATTTATCTGCGCATGGTGCTGCTGCCTCTGCCCGTGCATGGACACCGGCTTTTGAATTCCAGTACCATTTTGGTAAAACTGGCATCAATAAATTTCGCCCTTATGTCGGGGTCGGGATGATGTATGCCTATTTTAATGAACTGGAAATGAACCCTCGCATTGAACAGGACTTAATTGCTGCAGGGCATATGATTGCCAATATCAAGGAAGGAAAAGCAGGTGCATCACTCGATGGCACACCCAGCTCAGCAAACCCTAAAGTTAAGCTGGAAGCGTCTGATACATTTGCGCCAGTGGCAACGCTGGGTTTTACCTATGACTTTAATGACAAATGGTTTGCTGTCGGCTCCCTGTCTTATGCTCATCTAAAAAATGACACCACCATTACAGTGTCGGATGATACGCTCGGCACCTTGATCACATCGAAAGCGGATATTGAAGTGAATCCAGTATTGGCCTATGCAGGTATTGGTATACGTTTTTAAATATACTTGCATCTGCAGGTTTCTAGTTTAAAAAGCAGAGCCAAGCTCTGCTTTTTATTTACAGGCTTTTTTTATTTATAAATCAAACAAATCAAATTTAATAATTCATGGAGAGAATCTGGAACATGGCGTTAACAAGAAACTTACTCTTCTTTCCTACTCATAAAAAAAATTTATCTTTTAAGTAATTATTATTCTATCGCGACCAGCACTTGAATCCTCTAACATAAGCAACAATGCCAACAATATGAGTTTGTTATGTCTGACAGCCAGTTCTCCAAGCCACTTATCTATATGCTCATTGGTGCAGCAATGATTCTGGCTTTATCTCTCGGTGTCCGTCATGCATTCGGCTTATACCTGGTCCCGATGAGTCATGAACACGGTTGGGGACATAATGTATTCAGTTTGGCCATTGCCATGCAAAACCTGATCTGGGGGGCGATACAACCCGTCACCGGTGCCATTGCTGATAAATATGGCAGTAAACTGGTGGTTGCCGTCGGTGGGGCTTTATATGCGCTGGGTCTGCTGCTGATGGCTTTCAGCTCTACTGCCTGGATGCTGAATCTGAGTGTGGGCCTGATTCTTGGCCTGGCCTTATCAGCCACTTCTTTTCCAGTACTCCTTTCTGCAGTTGGACGTGCTGCGCCGCCTGAAAAACGCAGCCTCACCATGGGGATTGCCAGTGCCGCTGGCTCCTTCGGTCAGTTTATTATGCTGCCCTCTACGCTGCTGCTGCTGCAAAACATCGGCTGGTCTGCAGCCTTGGTCGTCAGTGCCATTCTAATAGCGCTGATTGTACCTTTGGCCTGGATGCTGAAAGCGCCGATGTATCAATCACCTGTAGCTGCGGGTACGATCCAGAAGCCTACTTTAGGCTTTAAACAGATTCTGGTGATTGCTAAAAATCATCAACCCTTCTGGTTTCTGTCCTTAGGCTTCTTTGTCTGTGGTTTTCAGGTGGTGTTTATTGGTATTCACCTACCGGGTTATCTGATCGACCACGGTTTTAATGCCACCACGGGCACTATTTTTCTGGCGCTGGTGGGCTTATTCAACGTGGTAGGCACTTATACCGCTGGCTGGCTCGGCGGCAAATACTCCAAACCGCATTTACTGATGGGACTTTATGGCCTGCGCGGAATTGCAATCATTGCCTTCCTGCTGCTACCGCTCAGTACATGGACAATCTATGCCTTTGGTGTCATTATGGGCTTATTATGGCTATCTACCGTGCCTTTAACGAATGGGATTGTCGCCAATATGTTTGGCGTTAAATACCTGACCATGCTCAGTGGTATTGTATTTTTTACTCATCAGGTCGGTTCATTTTTCGGTGGCTGGCTCGGTGGTATTAACCATGATCTAGCTGGAAATTATAATGCGGTCTGGATGTTGTCGATTGCCTTAAGCTTCTTTGGTGTACTGGTGCATTTCTGGGTCAATGAGGAGCAGATTGTTCATGACTGATGCTGGTTTAAAACTGAAATTTATCATTAGCCTGGTGGTGGCCGGTTTCGTCATGCTGTCACTGCTGCTGTGGAGTCAGACTCCGCAGCTGTTTGAATATTTTAATCAGGCTTTTTGTGCGCATTAAGCATACCAACTGTTGTCAAATCATCAGCAAAATTCTCGAATTTCAGTGTAGAAAAAACTAAAAGCAATAAAAACAGGGTAATAAATATATTTCACCTATATTTCATAAACTTAGCACTTCTTGTTATTTCATTTTTACTCGGGATTTTTTTAGATTTTCTATTATAAAAAAACTAGAGACTTTCCAATGACCAGCTTAACTCAACTTTCTCAAGCCATACATGATGCACCACGCTGGCACCAGCCAGATCAATTTCAGCATCCAGACGACATTCAGATTATTCCACAACACGATGCAGCCCTTGGTGCAGTCGTGTATGGGCTGGACGCTCGTAAAGCACAATCTGGTGAAACCATTTTAAAATTAAAACAAGCGCTGGCAGAACATCTGATTCTGATCATCAAACAGCAAGCTTTGGATGATCTACAATATCTGGCCTTTGCCAGTTATTTTGGTGCCATTTTCCGTTCCAGTCCGGATACGCCAGTATTAGCGACTCAAGCGGATACCGGGACTCCACCAGATGTCGTTCCGGTATCCAATGCAGTCGGTCAAGGTGACTATACTGGACATGGTGAACTCACCCCGCATGCAGACCATCAATGGACGCCCTTACCTTCTTTTGGCTCACTGCTCTATGCGATTGAATTACCGCAGGAGGGTGGACAAACCTCATGGATCAACACCATTCAAGCCTATGCTGCTTTAGATGACGACACCAAAGCACAGATCGACCAGTTGCAGCTTATTACTTATAACCCCTTTGTGCGCTTCCAAAATAATAAAGGCGGCAATGCCTATGCTCGCAACATGCCGAAATACCGCTTTAAAGACCAGCCCATTTTAGGGCATGCCTATCCACATCCGCTGGTACGTACTCACCCGGAAACAGGGCGTAAGGCATTATGGCTAAATACGCATACCGAGGTTGAACTGGTTAATTATGAGGATCAGGCGGGTAACCAGTTGATTGAAAAACTGCGTGCACATATCTCAAAACCGGAGTTTGCATATGAACATCATTGGGAAGTCGGTGATATTGTATTCTGGGACAATCAAGTCACCTTACATTCGCGACGCCCTTTTCCTGCCGATCAACGCCGCCTGCTCAAACGGATTAGCCTGGCCGGAAGTCGTCCATTTTAAAATGGGTTGTATCATCAAATAGAATTCATCTCATATTTAAACTCCAGGATTTTGGCTACAATCTTGGAGTCTATTGCAGTTTTATAGCTTGTATTGCGTATTCTAAAAGTGGACATTTTAATTGGTGAATAACACCTATATTTTATTTATTTTAAATCATATAGTTATTTTGAGATGTTTCAGTGTTCAGTGCACTGGAACGGCTTTTTATTGATCACTCATGTTCCACGCTTAATAAGCAAGCAATGTTCCACGGTTTTATGTAGTCTCATTTAACCCTAAAACAGAAAAAAAATGTCCAGATGACACAAGAATAGATGTCCAAGTAGTTATTGATTTTGCACTTGTATTGCATCCGTCATATTTACACGATGCCAGAATGAGTTACTTTTCCTCACGGAACTTGGCTAGTGTATAGGCAATTTTCTGATTAGCGTATTGAGATATTTTAATCGCTATCAAGGAAAGAACTATGAACGATATACAATTTTCAAACTGTGTCCAAGCCTGTATGACTTGCGCCTTGGCCTGTAGCAACTGTGCCAGCGCCTGCCTGAAAGAAGAAGACCTGGAAATGATGCGGGAGTGTATCCAGCGCTGTCTGGACTGTGCCGATCTCTGTCAACTCTGCGCCCGAATGACCCAGAAACAGTCCCCTTTTATGCAACAAATTTGCGAGTTATGTGCCAAAGCATGTGATTATTGCGTAGAAGAATGCGGGCATCATGAGGATGAGCATTGCCAGCAATGCGCTGCAGCGTGTCGTCGCTGTGCAGAAGAATGTCGCAAAATGGCAGCTTAATTTTTTGTATATTTCAATGCTTACTCAACAGACAGATCAACCAAGGTATTCTGGCTAAAAATAAAAACCCGCAAGCCAAAACTTGCGGGTTTGATGTCTAAGTGAAGCAATTCGCTTAGAACAAACGGTTCATCCCATTAAGCGTGGCTACACGGTATGCTTCCGCCATGGTTGGGTAGTTGAATGTAGTTTCCACAAAATACTTAATCGTATTATTTGGACTATTCATCACTGCCTGACCAATGTGGATAATTTCCGAAGCATTATTCCCGAAGCAATGTACACCTAAAACTTCCAGTGTTTCACGATGGAAGAGGATTTTCAGTTCACCCACAGTATCACCGGTAATCTGTGCACGCGCCAGATGACGGAAAGATGCCTGACCGACTTCATATGGAATTTTTTCTTCAGTCAGTTGCTGTTCAGTTTTACCAATTGAAGAAATTTCTGGAATGGTATAAATCCCGGTTGGAATATCAGTCACCGGTTTTACATTTTCCTCACCGCTCATGTTGGCACCGGCACAACGACCTTGGTCATAAGCAGCAGAAGCCAGCGATGGCCAGCCAATCACGTCACCCGCAGCGTAAATATTTTGAACGTCAGTTTGATAGCATTCATTTACGGTAAGCTGACCACGACTGTTTGGTTTCAAGCCTACATTTTCCAGGCCCAGGCCGTCGGTATTACCTGAACGTCCATTACACCACAAGATCGCGTCCGCTTTGATTTTCTTGCCACTCTGCGTATACAGCACGACATAATCATCAGAAGTTTCTAAATAATCAATCTGTTCATTATGACGAATCAGTACACCCTGCTCACGTAAGTGATACGACAAGGCATCTGAAATTTCATCATCCAGATAGCTCAGCAATTTCGGCTGAGTATTGATCAAGTCAACTTTATGACCCAAGCCAATGAAAATTGAGGCATATTCACAGCCAATGACACCTGCACCATAAATGATGATTTTCTGGATGGTATAGTCCAGATCCAGAATCTTGTCTGAATCAAATACACGTGGATGATTAAAGTCTAGAATTTCAGGACGGTAAGGACGAGAACCGGTCGCAATAACCAGCTGCTGAAACATGATAGTTTCTTTAATGCCTTCCGGGCTAAATACAAAAATCGTGTTTTCATCCTGCACATAGGCACGACCGTGGAAGATATCAATTTTGTTACGGTCGTAAAAACGTGAGTGAGTATCAACCTGCTGCTGAATCACTTTATGTGCATTGCGCAGCACTTGCTTCATGGTGAACTGTTTCCATTCACCCACTTTTTGGAATATCGGATCACGCTGATAACGGATAATGCTTGATACCGTCTGACGCAATGCCTTACTTGGAATGGTCCCCACGTGAGTACAGTTACCGCCAAGTTGATCACGCATATCAATGATTGCAACGCGTTTGCCAGATTTGGCCAGTTTCATTGCCGCGCCTTCGCCCGCAGGGCCTGAACCTAGAACTACCGCATCGTACTTAACGAAAGTCCCACTAACGACCTCTTTCTTACGTGGCATTCAACGCTCCTTAAAATTCAAATTCATCTGCAATTTCTGTTTAATATATTATGACTTAAATCATGTTGTTTTGGTGTATTTAACTCACATATATTATGTGATGGGAACATTTTTTAAATGAATAGTCCTTTTTCCCCAATTTTTAGTCAAGTTCGTTATAATAAAAATGCTTGATTTGATAATCTCTCCCCTTCAAAAAACAGTGGAAAAGTTGAATATGTCTGAAAACCGTAAACCTGAACAGGGTGTCAAACTTCGCGGCGCGGAAAAAGTTGCTCGTATTCCTGTAAAAGTTGTCCCTACGGTTGAAGCCCCACGGAAACCGGACTGGATCCGGGTCAAAATGGCAGCACCAGATGAAGTTCAACGTATTAAAAGTACGCTACGCCAGCAAAAACTCCATACGGTGTGTGAAGAAGCCGCCTGCCCTAACCTGCCAGAATGTTTTGGTGGGGGTACTGCTACCTTTATGATTATGGGTGACATTTGTACCCGTCGCTGTCCATTCTGTGATGTGGCACATGGCCGACCAAATTCGCTGGATCCGGATGAACCACGTCATATGGCTGAAACAATTGCCAACCTGGGTCTAAAATATGCGGTGATCACTTCAGTGGACCGTGATGACCTGCTGGATGGTGGCGCACAACATTTCGTGGACTGTATCAAAGAAGCACGCGCTTTGAGTCCAAAGACATTATTAGAAATTCTGGTTCCAGACTTCCGTGGCCGTATGGATATTGCCCTGCGTATCATGACGGAATGTCCACCTGATGTGTTTAACCACAACATTGAAACAGTGCCACGTTTATATAAAGCCATGCGTCCAGGTTCTGATTATCAGCACTCTTTAAACCTGCTCAAAATGTTTAAAGAATACTGCCCGGATATTCCAACCAAATGTGGCTTGATGGTCGGTATTGGTGAAACGGAAGAAGAAGTCCTTGCACTGTTAGATGATTTGAAAGCACATGATGTCGATTATGTGACGATTGGTCAGTATTTGCAGCCTTCTAAACAGCATGCTCCGATTGACCGTTTTGTAACACCAGAAGAATTCGAACGTTATACTGAACATGGCCAAAAACTGGGCTTCCGCAATATCTGGGCAGCACCAATGGTTCGCTCAAGCTACTTTGCCGATCGTCAATACTACGGCGAACCGGTTCCCGCAGTGCGTCGTAAAACTGATCCTGCCAAGAAAATCGCTGTTCAAGTCATTGAAGCTTAAATTCAGTTGATATGAAAGCCCTCGGTAGAGGGCTTTTTTATGCCTGTGATTGGAGATGTTTTTTCTAAAGTGTCTTTTTCATTTTTTGCTCATGTATCTTGGGGGCTTTGCCTGCTGAACAACGCCATCTCCCTCTTTAAGCTCATTACTTTTATAAAATCTGATTGGCACAATAAAAGATTAACCAAACGACTACTTCTAAGTACTTACTTATCTTCACATTTCTTTGCGTGTTCTCACTTGAACACTGAACACTTTTCAAACAACCTCAAAACTAGATCACCAACTCAGCGTATCTAGATCAGCCTCATCACTCGCTGACTTATAAGAAAAATCATGAATATATAACTGTGGAGAAATATAACAATGCTATTTATTTTTGCAGTTCTGCTACTGCTCTTAAGTTTATGGGCAGTTTTCTATTTTGAGCTCTCCCGAAGCATGGGAGCTTTTGCCTTAATCCTGGCATCCATAGTGGTCGCTTTTATCAGTCCCTGGTCATTAATTCTGGGCATTCCTCTGATGATGATCAGCCTGATTGTCCTGATTGATCCTTTACGCATGGCAATCATTACCCGACCCGCATATCGGAACTTGGCCAATGCCATGCCCAGCATTAGTCCAACTGAACGCGAAGCGCTGGATTCTGGTACCAGCTGGTGGGAAAAAGAACTATTTATGGGTGCCCCTAACTGGGAAACCTTTAATCATTATCCTTATCCGAAACTCTCTGTTGAGGAACAGGCCTTTCTGGATCATGAAGTCGAAACACTATGTAGCATGCTGGATGAATGGGAAATTCATGAGCAGAAAGCACTGCCTGATCATGTCTGGCAATATATTAAGGAGCATGGTTTTTTGGGCCTGATTATTCCCAAAGAATACGGCGGTCGTGCCTTTAGTTCTTTTGCCCAAAGCCGGGTGATGAGTAAGATTTCCTCCCGCTCTCTGACGGCTGCGGTGAGCTGTATGGTGCCGAACTCATTAGGGCCGGGGGAACTGCTATTACATTATGGTACTGAAGAACAAAAGGATCGCTACTTGCCAGGACTGGCCAAAGGTGAAGAGATTCCCTGTTTCGGCTTAACCAGTCCGGAGGCCGGTTCCGACGCAGGTGCCATCCCCGATACCGGTGTGGTGTGTTATGGAGAGCACCAAGGTCAGCAAGTTTTGGGCTTGAGAATGAACTTCTCCAAACGTTGGATTACCTTGGCACCCATCGCTACGGTGGTGGGACTGGCCTTTAAAATGTATGACCCGGACCATCTGCTCGAAGGGCCTGAAGAATACGGTATTACCTGTGCTTTGCTGCCTGCCGACCATGCAGGTGTTGTTGTCGGCCCACGGCATAATCCGGGCTCACCGTTTATGAATGGAACCGTCGAAGGCAAAGATGTATTTATCCCCTTGGACTGGATTATCGGCGGGGTCAAAAATGCCGGTAAAGGCTGGCGCATGCTGATGGAATGTCTGGCGGTCGGGCGCGGTATTTCCTTGCCTGCGTTGTCGACCTCAAGTGCAGAAATGACCTATCTGAATGTCAGTGCATTTTCGCGTATCCGTCAACAGTTTAAAATTTCAGTGGGTAAATTTGAGGGTGTGCAGGAAGCCAATAGTGAAATTGCCAGCGATGCTTATATGCTGGAAGCTTTCCGTTATCTGGTGACGTGCGGGCTGAATCAGGGCGGAAAACCGGCCGTGATGACTGCAATTGCCAAATATTATGCGACTGAAACCATGCGTAAGATCGTCAATCATGGCATGGATGTGGTC
>CANQWW010000032.1 GCA_947627655.1 uncultured Acinetobacter sp.
TCTTTTAACAACTTGGTCAGCTTATTGGTAAAGCGCGCTGCATCTGCGCCATTAATCACCCGATGGTCATAAGACAGTGACAATGGCAGCATCAGACGTGGGTCAAAACCTCCCCCACTCCACACCGGTTGCATGGTTGCAGGTGAAATACCCAGAATCGCCACTTGCGGCCAGTTCACCAATGGGGTAAAGGCTGTACCGCCGATGGCACCCAGGCTCGAAATGGTGAAGTTCGCACCTTGCAGATCTTTTGGTGACAATTTCTTGTCACGTGCCTTCTGACCCAATTCACCCAGTTCAATTGCAATCTGTTTAATCGACTTCTGGTCTGGGTTACGCAACACCGGTACGGTCAAGCCATCTGGTGTCGCTACCGCGATCCCCATATGAATCTCATTACGTAGCAATACTGATTTGCCATCATCAGACAGGTGAGCAGCGAACTCGCGTTCTTCTTTGAGCAGATAAGCCACAGCTTTAATAATGAAAGCCATAATGGTCAGGCTGATGCCATCTTTCTTGAAGTTGCCTTTCAGCTCATTACGCCATGCTTCCAGTTCGGTAATATCGGCTGCATCAAACTGGGTCACTTGCGGAATGTAATTGTTTAAAGACAACTGTGGAATCGAAACCTGTTGCAGACGCGTCAAGGCTTTCTCTTCTACCCCACCAAAAGCATCAAAACTTGGCAGTTTTGGCAAGCCAGCTGCAACAGCCGCTGCTGTCGGAGCAGGAGCCGCCTGTGGCGTGGTCAGACGGGTCTTCACATAGGCAATCAGGTCTTCCTTCATCAGACGTGCATGTGGACCAGAAGCTTTAACGTCTGCCAGTACCACGCCCAGTTCACGCGCCAGTTTACGAACAGCCGGGCCAGCATAGACTTTGGCATTGGCAGCATTCTGCTCTTTGGTCAGCTTGTCAGCACCAGCCGCAGGGCCTGCTGCAGCTTTAGGCTTTGCCTCTGGTGCAGGCACTGTTGCTTTAGCGGCAGGTGTCGTTTCTGCTTTCTGAGCTGCTGGTGCAGCCTGAGCCTCGGCTTCCAGCGTGATTAATGCTGCACCTTCCGAAACGCTCTGGCCTAACTCGACATGAATGGCCTTGATCACACCTGCGGTCGTGCTTGGCACTTCGACAGTCGCCTTATCCGATTCTACCACGATGATGCTCTGGTCTTTTTCAACCGTATCACCCACCTGAACCAGAATTTCTGCGACAGCTGCCTTATCTACCCCCAAGTCAGGTACTTTGACTTCGATATCGCCTGCAGGGGCTGCAGCCTGTTGTGGTGCGTTTTCAGTTTTAGCTTCAGGCGCTGCCTGAGCCTTTGGCTTTTCCTCAGCCTGAGAAGCGGCCTGTCCGGTGGCTGCTGCTGAACCGGCAGTTTTCACCGTTAATAGCACCACGCCTTCTTTTACCGTATCGCCTTCCTTAATCTGGATGGCTTCAACAGTACCGGCCACGGTACTTGGTACTTCTACGGTCGCCTTATCCGATTCCACCACCACAATGCTTTGATCGACTTCGATGTCGTCACCGACCTGGACCAGAATTTCACCGACCAATGCTTTTTCTACACCAATGTCGGGTACTTTGACCTCAACACTTTCATTCGAGGTATTTTCTGTTTGCTGTCGAGTCGCTTCTTTGGCTGGCTGATGGGAAGACAGTTCTTCCTGGATTTCATCATCCGGCAATGACGTCGGGGTGTTTTCCGAAGTCTTGTCGGCAGCATCGGCTTGCTGGGTATCTACCGCGCTGGCATCATCTTCAGCCTGCAATTCGATGAGTACTGTACCTTCAGCGACTTCATCTCCCTGGCTGATCAGAATACTTTTCACCACCCCGGCTGAAGTGCTTGGCACTTCAACAGAGGCCTTGTCTGATTCCAGCAAAACAATGCTGTCATCGACCTCAATGCTATCCCCTACTTTTACCAGGATTTCAGCAACTGTTGCCTTGTCTACACCAATATCAGGAGTCGTAATTTGCATGCTTAGTTCTCCTCTTTGTAGTCAGCAACAGCGTGCAGCTCAGGGATTGCTTGCGGCGCCCAGGCTACCGGACGGTCAGTATCCAACTCAAAGCTTGAAATGGCATCTTTCACCAGACGTGGATCAACTTCACCTTCATCTGCCAGTTTCTTTAAGGTCGCAACCACAATATGCGCTGCATCAACACCGAAATAGCTACGCAGGTTGGCACGTGTATCCGAACGGCCATAACCATCTGTCCCCAAAGCAACAAATGGACGGCTATCTGGCAGATAGGCACGAATCTGTTCGCTATAGGCCCGCATGTGGTCAGTTGCAGAAACCACAATGCCGTCTTTGCCACGTAGCTGTTGCGAGATCCAGGCTTCTTTCGCTTCTTCCGCCAGTGGATGCAGGCGGTTATATTCTTCACACGCCATACCATCACGTGCCAGTTCGTTGAAGCTGGTGACACTGAACACGTTGGAATGAATCTGGTACTCTTCACGCAGGATTTTCGCGGCCTTGATCACTTCACGCAGGATTACGCCTGAACCCATGAGCTGAACAGTGGCTTTCTCGTCTTCTTCCAGCAGGTACATACCACGCTTGATGCCTTCCTCAACCCCTTGCGGCATTTCTGGATGGACATAGTTTTCGTTCATCAGGGTCAGGTAATAGAACACACGTTCCTGATTGACATACATCCGTTGCAGACCGTCATGCACGATTACCGCAAGCTCATAACCAAAACACGGGTCATAAGAAACACAGTTTGGAATGGTATTGGCTAAAATGTGTGAATGACCATCCTGATGCTGTAAACCTTCACCGTTTAGCGTAGTACGACCAGCGGTCGCGCCCAGCAAGAAGCCTTGGGCCTGTGCATCACCGGCAGCCCAGGCAATATCCCCGATACGCTGGAAGCCAAACATCGAGTAGTACATGTACATCGGGATCATTGGCAGGTTATTGGTTGAATAACTGGTACCCAATGCCGCCCAGGCACTCATCGCACCGGCTTCGTTAATCCCTTCCTGCAACATGTGACCGTCTTTGGCTTCACGGTAATGCATCAGCTGTTCCTGATCTTCAGGGGTATATTTCTGGCCATGCGCTGCATAGATTCCCAACTGACGGAACATGCCTTCCAGACCAAAGGTCCGTGCTTCATCTGGCACGATCGGCACCACACGGTCTTTAATCGCTTTCTCTTTTAATAAAGCAGAGATCAGACGCACCATGACCATGGTGGTCGATTGTTCTTTACCATTGGAACCTTTCAGCACGGCATCAAAAACAGACAGCTCAGGAATGGGTAAAGACTCACTGTCTTTACGGCGTGCTGGCAGATAGCCCCCTAATGCTTCACGACGTGCCTTCATATATTTAATTTCAGGCGAATTTTCGCTTGGACGATAGAACGGCACCTCTTCTAGCTGCTCATCGGTAAATGGCAGATTAAAGCGGTTACGCACATACTTGAGTGATTCCAGCTGCATTTTCTTGATCTGGTGCGTCTTGTTGACTGCTTCAATTTCTTCGGACAGTCCATAACCTTTCACCGTCTTGGCCAGAATTACCGTTGGCTGACCTTTGGCCTTGGTGGCTTCTGCATAGGCAGCAAAGACTTTATACGGGTCGTGTCCACCACGGTTCAGATTATCAATATCTTCATCGCTGAGGTCTTTCACCAGTTCTTCTGCTTCCGGATAACGGCCGAAGAAGTGAGCACGGGTATAGGCACCGCCCTTCACTTGATAACGCTGATAATCCCCATCTACTGCTTCGTCCATAATGGCTTTTAGTGCGCCAGAGTTATCTTTATCGAGCAGTGGATCCCAGTGACGGCCCCACACCACTTTAATGACGCGCCAGCCAGCACCACGGAATAGAGACTCAAGTTCCTGAATAATCTTGCCATTACCACGTACCGGACCATCCAGACGCTGCAAGTTACAGTTTACTACCCAGATCAGGTTATCGAGCTTCTCGCGGCCTGCCAGTGAAATTGCACCCAAGCTTTCCGGCTCGTCCATTTCACCATCACCGAGATACGCCCAGACCTTACGGTCTTCCTCTTTGATCAGGCCACGGTTCATCAGGTACTTCTGGATATGCGCCTGATAGATCGACATGATCGGACCCAGACCCATCGATACCGTTGGGAACTGCCAGTATTCCGGCATCAAATACGGATGTGGATAAGAAGGCAGACCTTTACCACCCACTTCGCGACGGAAGTTATTCAGGTGCTCTTCAGTCAAACGGCCTTCTAAAAAAGAACGTGCATAAATACCCGGGGCACAGTGACCTTGGTAATAAATCATGTCGCCGCCAAACTGATCGCTATTGGCGCGGAAGAAGTGGTTAAAGCCCACATCATATAAAGTTGCAGATGAGGCAAAACTGGCCAGGTGACCACCGAGATCATCACCGGTTTTATTGGCACGCAGAACCATCGCCAAGGCATTCCAGCGGATCAGGGCACGGATACGACGCTCCATATCCTGATCGCCTGGCATCGCTGGCTGTTCTTCAACAGAAATTGTATTTAAGTAAGGAGTATTTAAACGCTGAATGGGAACATGCTTAGCAATCGCGCGCTGATAAAGCTTTTCCAATAAAAATGCGGCACGCTCTGTACCCATATGCTGCAAAACTGAGTCAAAGGCGTCCTGCCATTCCTGAGTTTCTTGCGCGTCTGTATCGCCATAGAACGCCATAATCTACTATTCCTGAATACCTAAACTAATCGTTTATATGTATCACATTTAGGATGGACACAGGTATGGTCGAGGCTGAATGCGAGATGGCAGGGGTATTTAGCAGCTAAATACCCAATGATGTTTTATTACACAAGATTACACAGACAGGCCAATTCGGCCAGTAGCTTATACATTTTTTATCTTGCTCACAACAAATAAGAACAAAAAAATCAGCCCTTTGTCTTAATTCCAACAGAGGGCTGATTCGTTTTAAATACAGATACGTTTTGTATGCAGAGTAAATACAAAATATTTAGCCGAATACGTCTACACTTAATTTAAGGCAACATGGCAAGGTAAGTAGATGGATTTTTACGCTGACCGTCTTTCACTACTTCATAATGCAAGTGTGGACCAGTACAACGACCGGTACAACCTACATTGGCAATATGCTCACCTGCTGCAACACGATCGCCTACGCGGGCAATTAAACGTGAGGCATGCGCATAACGAGTTAAATAACCATTGCCGTGATTGATTTCAACATATTGACCGTAGCCTGTGCCCCAGCCGGACTTGGTCACGATCCCGGGACCAGTGGCATAAATTGGTGTACCACTTGGTGCAGCCAGATCTAGACCAGAATGGGTTTCGGCACGGCCATTCATGGTACGGCCACCATAGTTAGAGCTGACACGTTTCATGCCTGGAAGCGGATGGGCAACTAACCAAGAGTATGGGGATGAAGAGAAACTGGCAGAAGAATTAGAGCTGGATTTTGTAGTACCGTATTTTTTTTCGATTGTTGCGTTATTTAGCTCAACTGGTTTCTCGCGCAACTGAACATTCAATTTGCTTTGTGCGGGAATAAAAACATCTTCAGATGGTGTGTAAGAGCCCTGTGCTAAAGTCCGTGTTAGCTGCTCAAGACGATCAACAGATCCATTTTCCGCTGTGAGATCTACCAGGTCTGCAAAAGCCACAGACGCAGCAGAGGCTGCCAGTGAAAACGTCAACAGAATACGTCGAAAATGCATAAAAAACCTCTCTAAAACTGTTCTTAATCGAGTTTCTTGGTGATCTCTTCCTTGATATCTACCGAAAAGACCGCATAAGATTAAGGCATAATCATGAAGGAATGATGTATGTCTGAACCTGTCAACGTTTTTCAACAAACAAGAAAACACTTAAAAACAGGAAACTTCTCGTTTCTCTCGTCACAAGTTTCTGTCTGGCAGAAACTTACAAAACTCATTCAACCTGTCCTACCCCAACCGGAGCAATGGCAGGTGGTCTGCTATCAAAATGGTGTGTTAACAGTTACTGGTGAAAATCAGGCCATGATTTCTCAACTGGCTTATTTACAGCAGCAATATGTTTCACAACTCTCTCAAATGAACGAATTAAAGGACTTAACCAAGCTGCAGGTCTGCTTGCGTAATCCGCCAAAAGCCACACCTTTAGTTACAGAAAAGCCCGAAAGAGCATTAAGTCCAGAAACATGCGATATGCTTCGCAATGCTGCTGACTTTATAAGTGACCCTAAGCTTAGCCAAGCTTTGTTACGTTTGGCAAGCAATAAAAAATAACATACAGCTAAAGTATATTGATTTACAATGTAGTTCATGAGAACCAAGTCTCATTTAACAACGTTATAATATAACCTAAGCACTAAAACACAATGACTTATGTCACACTCACATAACTGATTGGGCATTTTTCAATGTCATCAAATGTTACAATTTCATAACTTTCAGGATCAGCGCTGACATTGCGTAACAACTGGTTATTTAAGGCATGTCCTGACTTGTAGCCATCAAATTTGGCAATAATCTGGTGCCCCAGCAGATATAGATCGCCGACTGCATCCAGAATTTTGTGACGCACAAATTCATCCGAAAAACGCAAGCCTTCCTCATTCACCACTCCGTTATCATCTACGCCAATGGCATTTTCAAGACTGGCACCCAGAGCCAGATTATTGGCTTTCAGATAGTCCAGATCCTTCATGAAGCCAAAAGTACGCGCTTCACTGACTTCATAAACAAAGGTTTCAGTAGAAAAGTCGATGGTGGCTGACTGGTATTCTTTTTTAAAGGCAGGATGATCAAAGTCGATAGTGAAGTTGAGCTGGAAACCGTCATGTGGGCTAAAGGCAGCACGTTTATCATCAATCAGTGCTTCTACCGGCTTGAGAATCTTAATGAATTTTTTTGCCGCATTCTGTTCGACCAGACCGCCCTGCATGAGCAGATAAATGAAAGGGCCGGCACTACCATCCATAATTGGCACTTCAGACGCAGATACTTCAATCAGCAGGTTATCAATTCCCAAGCCTGCAATCGCGCTCATAATATGCTCGATGGTGCCAATCTTGGCATTTTCCTGAACCAGGTTCGAACACATAAAGGCTTCCTGGATCAGCATGGCATTGGCCGGAATATCCACGGGCGGATTTAAATCAGTACGTCGAAATACAATACCCCCATCGGCGTGATGCGGCACAAAGTTGATCATCACTTTTTGGCCACTATGAAGACCGATCCCGCTCGCTTTCACGACGCGTTTCAGGGTACGCTGTTTCAACATGTTTTCTGCATCTGCTCATCAACAAACGCTATACGTTAGCATATTTAGCAATTGAGAAAAAATAAAAAGGTGGCTCTAGGGCCACCTTTTCTGTTGAATCATCGTAAACACATATTGTTACATGTTATTTACGTTGTTGATTTTTAAGATAATCCTGAATACTCATCGGCGCTGGACGCGGACTTGAAACCGAAGCTGCTGGCGCGGCTGCAGCACCTGTTCCCGGTTGCTGACGCTGAATTGCAGGCACATCATCATCTTCTACTGCCTGAGCCGTGTTTGCACGGGCCGCCGGTTGTACGCTGGCACGCTTTGCCGGTTCTGCAGCATCCGCCGAGTTACGCGTCAAGCCAGTTGCAATCACGGTTACACTGATCTCATCACGTGCATCCGGATCAAATACCGTACCGTAGAACACCTGACCTTCGTCCAGGTCGACAATCTGGTTGACCACATCGGTGATTTCTTCGATCTCACCGAAGGTTACGTCATCGCCACCGGTCACATTAATCAGGATACCTTTGGCATTCATGATAGTCACATTGTCCAGCAACGGACTGCGAATGGCCTGTTCAGCAGCCTGACGCGCACGGTTTTCACCACGCCCCAAGCCCACACCCATCATGGCATAACCGCGTGTGCTCATGGCGGTCTTCAAGTCGGCGAAGTCAAGGTTAATGTGACCCGGACGTACCACCAGATCAAAGATACTGCGTACTGCATTTAACAGCACATCATCAGCCTTTTTGTAGGCATCTTTCATCGAGATGTCGCGGAACACTTTTAGCAGACGCTGGTTCGGAATAATGATCAGCGAGTCAACATGCTGTTCCAGGGCTTCAATGCCTTTTTCCGCTGACTGTAGACGGCGCTTACCTTCAAAGTTGAATGGGGTAGTCACCACACCAACCGTCAGGATACCCATTTCTTTGGCAATTTCAGCGACAACGGGTGCTGCACCTGTTCCTGTACCGCCGCCCATACCGGCGGTCACGAATACCATGTCGGTACCTTCAAGCTGCTGACGGATCAGCTCGCGACTTTCCTCCGCCGCTGCTTGGCCCACCTGTGGATTGGCACCTGCACCCAGACCACGGGTACTCTGTTCACCCAGCTGAATTTTAAATTCGGCTTCCATGCGATCCAAAGCCTGTTTGTCAGTATTGGCACAGACAAACTTTACCCCTTGGATATCAGATTGCAGCATATGCTGTACGGCATTGCCACCCGCGCCGCCTACACCAAATACAGTGAAACGGGCTTGACCAATGCTATCGTCTTGATCGTTTTCAAAAAATTCAAATGAGGCCATGACCTATAAAATTCCTAATTCATTACTGGCAGTCACTAAGCCCGTATACTGCCTTGATCTTAATAAAAAATTGTTTTTAAGAATGCTGCTACACAACTCAGTTGTCAAGTACAGGCATTTTTTACTACAACTTCTCAACAATATTCACAATAAATGCCGACTAAAAAATTGACTTTAAGGTGTCATTAAAGCCTAACCAGGCACGCTTGATGCGCTGGGTCACCGACAACTTTTCATCATCTTCAGATTGAACAATCGTTTCTTGGGCATCACTTTGGCTAAACATCAGCAAGCCTGCCGCGGTCGCATACTGCGAGCGACGCAAAGCCGCCTGATGTGCTTCATCGGTATACACCTGGGCCGGCGCATTGCCCAGATGTGCGGAAACCCCCAAGGTACGGCGTACATAGCTGACCATGCCTTCAATATGGCTAGCATCCCCAGTCAATACAATACCGTGATAGAGGCCTTGCATGGCACCACTATTTTCCAGTTCTTCACGCACCAGCCCCAGAATTTCACTGTAACGCGCAATAATGATTTCAGTCAGTTCAATCCGACTAATGGTTTGTGGACCATCAATTCCCTGAAACTGAATCATGTGATCTGGCTTCACCACTTTCAGGTCTACACAGCCATACAATAACTTGATACGTTCAGCTTCTTCAGTGGTGGTTTGTAACACAGCCGCGATATCACGGGTAACATGCTCTCCCCCGCGCTGCAAGGTATGCGTCAGCGCCAGACGGCCGTCCAGGTACACCGCAATATCCGTGGTTCCGGCACCGATATCCAGCAGGCAGACCCCATATTCTTTTTCATCTTTCAGCAGGCTGGCCTCGGCAGTCGCCAGACTGGACACAACCATACGCTCCACACCGATATTGGCCCCTTTCAACGCCCGGTCGATGTTCTGCATGGTGCTGATGGGCAACATCATGAGATGATAATGCCCGGTCATGCTATGTGCCGACATGCGAATCGGATTCAGCACCCATTCTGCTGAATCATCCAGTTCAAAGCCCAAAGGTACCGCACTGACCATATAATGGTCTGGCGTCAGGTGGCTGGCTTTGGCCAGCTCCAAGGCACGAACCACCTCACTGGTGGTAATCGCATGCTCAGCGTTATCAATCGGTGTACGCCCTGAAGCATAAAAGCTTTTTAATTCTGCACTTGGAATAGAAATCCAGGCTGAATGGACACGACATTCTGCCATGTCTTCCGCTTCTTGAACGGCATTTTTTATTGCAGTAATGACTTTATCGAGACTGACAATTTTTCCTTTATTCATGCCTCGGTTACGAGCAGTCGCCATCCCGATCACCTGGATATTGTCTGGCGCATGTACCTTACCAATCAAAACTGAAACTTTGTGCGTCCCAATGTCAATCGCAACAACTGAGGGAACAGCTTCATTCATTATTTATCACTACCATTACCAGTGTTTAGTTTGTGGCTTTTCATGCCCTTGCTCAGTTTTAAAGCCACACATTATGGCTGTTGTGTGACGCCGCCCTCAATATTGACGTCATTATTCGTTACAATAAATTGACCATTTTGTATTTTTGGTGCTATTGCATTCGTCCACTGAATCGCCATCCCATTTCTATAGCGCAGGTCGATAGAGGAAATTCTAGACCAAACCGGCTTCAAATCGCTATAAGAGAGATGACTGAGCCGTTGCAGCTTGCTCATGGTCTGATCCTGATCGACAATCACACGCAGTCCAGAATCAAACTGCATGAACCAGGTCATACGTTCTGTCAAATACAGTTCCTTGAGGCGAATCCCATGGGGCGCAAATAATTGATTGATTTCATTATAACGGCGCATCATGGTTTTGGCCTGGCTCGCCGGACCATGCAGTAAAGGCAGTTCCGGATAGTTGTGTGGAACCACTTCCGAGAAGATGGTACCACTATCACTCAACAGGCGCCCAGTTCCCCAACGGGCAATGGCATGGTGCGGCATAATGCGTACTCGGATCGCATTCGGCCAGGCACGCGATACCACCACACGATCGACCCAAGACAATTCCAGGGTCTTATCGCGGATCGCCCTTAAATCCGAGGTAAAATAGTTTTCGGTCATTATGGGTGAAACATGCTGCATCACCTGACGCTGTTCAGCAGCCGAGCGTGAACCCATGACTTCCAGTTGTGCCACCTGGGCATCGGTCATCACCCGATAAAATCCCAACACGCCTGCCGCCAAGACCACAAACGCCACCAGCAGCAAGAGCCAGCCACCAAAGTTGGCCAGCTTTTCCTTTTTGCTCGGTGGCTTGTCGTGAATTGAAGTAATCGCAGCACGTTTACGGCGCATGGATGCAGGAAGTTGTGCCATATCTTAGTGAGCCACACCGTTCAGGGTTTGTTCCAGAATTGCCACACACAGCTCGTCAAAGCTGTAGCCCACTGCAGCCGCGGCTTTTGGGACCAATGAATGGCTGGTCATGCCCGGTACAGTATTCACTTCCAGCAACCAGAAATTACCGTCCTGATCCTGCATCGCATCGATACGTCCCCAGCCGCTCGCACCCACTGCGTGGAAAGAACGTAACGCCAAGGCTTGCAGTTCTTTTTCTTCAGCGTCGCTGAGACCGCATGGAATACCATACTCTACATCATTGCGGTTGTATTTGGCCTCATAGTCATAGAAGGCCACATCCCCAGGCGGCTGCAGGCGAATCACGGGCAATGCCTGTCCATTTAACAGGACGATAGTAAACTCACGACCGGTAATCCACTTTTCTGCCATGACCACAGCATCGTGCTCGGTGGCTTTGGCAATCGCGCTGGCAAAGTCCTCGATTTTTTCGACTTTGCTCATGCCGATACTAGACCCTTCATGCACCGGCTTGATAATCAGAGGCAAACCCAGATCCGCTACAATTTCTTCAGCATTCGAGTCTTTTGTCACGATGCGATATGGTGCGGTTGGCAGTTCAGAACCTTGCCATACCTGCTTGGTTTTGACTTTATCCATACCGATGGCAGAGCCTTGAACTCCAGTACCGGTATAGGGAATATTCAGCCATTCCAAGGCACCCTGAATCTGGCCATCTTCACCACCACGGCCATGCAGCACAATGAAAGCACGGTCATAACCGGTAAGCTCGGTAATACTACGTTGCTGTGGATCGAAGCCTTCTGCGTTCACCCCTGAACGCACCAAAGCCTCTAGTACAGCTGTACCGCTGTCCAGCGAAACCTCACGCTCTGCAGACTTACCACCCAGCAATACCGCAACTTTTCCAAATTTTGAAGCATTTGACACGTTTCTATCCTTAAACTTTTTTAAATCTGATCAATTCTTTTTCAGCCACACCTGGTGACTATTTGATATACAGATGATTCTGAGCAAGTTCAATTGAAATTGCACCCACATTTCCTGCGCCTTGCGTCAGCAGCAAGTCATTTGCTTGTAGCACATTTTTCATGACATTGCTGAGATTTCCTTCAACCGGATCAATCAGAATCGGCTCTACCTCACCACGCAGGCGAATACTACGCGCCAGAGCACGGCTGTCTGCCCCAACAATAGGCTTCTCCCCGGCCGGATAAACTTCCAGTAATAACAGCTGATCGACTGTGGATAATACCTCAACAAAGTCTTCAAAGCAGTCGCGAGTACGGCTAAAACGGTGCGGCTGGAACATCATCACCAGACGGCGCTCCGGATGGCTGGCACGTGCGGCCTTAATGGTCGCTTCCACTTCTTTCGGATGATGACCGTAGTCATCGACCAGCTTCACATCACCGCCTTCAGTATCAAATTGACCTTGTACCTGGAAACGACGCCCCACCCCACTAAAACTTTCTAAGGCACGGCAAATGGCGACGTCAGAGACCCCTTCATCGGTCGCGATGCCAATCGCTGCCAGTGAGTTCAAGATATTGTGCGCACCCGGCATATTGATGGTGACACGCAGCGGCTCGCGGTCTTTACGCAACACGGTAAAGTGTGACTGCATGCCGTCCTGGACAACGTCGACCGCACGAATGTCATTATCTTCATTAAAGCCATAGGTAACGACCGGACGGCCAATACGCGGCATGATTTCACGAATATTGGCATCATCCCCGCACATCACGGCCAGACCGTAAAATGGCATTTTTTGCAGGAACTGCACGAAAGTATCTTTTAATACATCGAAGCTGCCGCCATAGGTATCCATATGATCGGCATCGATATTGGTCACGATGGTGGCCATAGGCTGCAAATGCAGGAAAGAAGCATCAGACTCATCAGCTTCTGCCACGATATAACGACTCGCTCCCAATGCAGCATTCACTCCGGTACGGTTCAGCAAACCGCCAATTACGTAAGTGGGATCGAGATTCTCTTCGGCCAACATACAGGTCACCAGACTCGTTGTTGTGGTTTTACCGTGAGTGCCTGCCACTGCAATACCATGACGGTAGCGCATCAATTCACCCAGCATTTCCGCACGGCGTACTACGGGAATACGGTTTTCAATCGCAGTCTTGATTTCCGGGTTTTCAGCGTCAATGGCTGTTGAAACCACAATCACATTGGCGCCCTGAATATTGTCAGCAGCATGACCGATATAAACTGTGATGCCATTTTCTTCCAGCTGAGCAGTTGTTTTCGATGCTTTAATATCCGAGCCAGATACCTGATAGCCCTGGTTTTTTAGGACTTCGGCAATACCACACATCCCTGCCCCACCAATCCCCACAAAGTGGATGTGTTTGATGCGGCGCATTTCTGGCACTTTAATTAACTTTTTCGCTTGGTCAGCTGGGGTTGTTGGAGACATAATTTACTCGGTTTACAATTCTTGAATTAAACGAACCACGTGTTGGGTTGCATCTGGTTGAGCCTGCTGGCGTGCTTTAACGGCCATTTCCATCAGAAGCTGGCGGTTGAGCATCGGTTCCAGCAGCGCTTTTAAACTGTCTGGGGTCATTGTGGCCTGCGGGCAGATTTTTGCTGCACCAAGGTCGGCCAGGAATTTTGCATTCGCGGTCTGATGATCATCTACTGCACTTGGCAACGGCACAAAAATCGCAGCGACACCGGCTGTGGCAATTTCAGTTACCGTCAAAGCACCGGCACGGCAAATAATCAGGTCAGCATCACTATAGGCCTGGGCCATATCTTCAATAAACGGCTGCACTTCTACCTGCAAAGTGGCAGGTGCATCGGCATAGCGGGTACGCGTCGCATCTGCATGGTTCTGACCGCACTGATGATAGACATTTAGGGGAATATTCAGCTGTTTCAAGGCTTCAGGTACACGCTCATTTAGTGCCTGTGCACCCAGAGAACCGCCGACAATTAAAATCCGCAGTGGCTGACCGGCCTTTTCCCGTTCCTGATAGCGCCAGGACGGATTCAGAATTTGGGTAATTTCTTGACGCACCGGATTGCCCGTGGTGACAATTTTGTCTTGCGCAGGAAAGGTATTTGGAAATGCCTGACAGACTTTTTTGGCAATACGCGACAGCTGGGTATTGGTAAAACCGGCGACCGCATTTTGCTCGTGAATAATTACGGGAATTCCCAGCATGCGTGCCGCCAACCCACCTGGGCCGGCCACATAGCCACCAAAGCCGGCTACCGCATCCACCTTCAGCTGTTTCATGGCTTTCATGGCGCTGAGCGTGGCGGTTAAAATTTTAAAAGGCGCAGCCAGTTTACGCACAATCCCATTGCCGCGTACACCCTGAATATTGATCTGATAAATTGGAATATTATGGTTTTTTAAGAGCCGGTTTTCCATACCCGCTGGAGTCGCCAGCCAGGAGACTTCGATGCCTTGTTGTTGTAAATCTTTTGCTACAGCTAATGCGGGAAATACATGTCCACCGGTACCTGCGGCCATCATCATGACATGTTTAGGCTGTTTCTTCTGAGCATCGGTCACGGTCTAATTCTTCAATTCTAAAATAAAAATGGGGGAATAGGATTTAAGTCATCAATTGTAATCACAAACGCCAGGGCTTGAAAGTTTATTTACTTTATTTCAACCAAGCATTTCATTGTTTTTTTTCACGTGTTTTTGAAGTTTAAACTGTATTTATCATCAGGTGTTCATTTTTAATGATTTTTTATTGAAAAAGCTTTTTTTATGATCATTTCTGTCTACCTCTAAATTACCTCTGCTCTCTACTTACACCTCATCACTCCTCCCCATTGCCGCACTTTTCACCGAAAAATAAGCCAGAAAATTGCTATTCTATGTCAAATGAAATCCCGCAGAGATTCTGTACCTAAAAGATTAGAGATGCTTAAGATTCAGTGTTTATGGATTCTTGAGCTTTCTTTTTCTGAAACTCATGAAGTGTAGGAGTACTGTATTTATCCATCCAGGGTGATTCTCCATAAAAAGAACCATTAAGTTGTGAATAATTAATCAACCTTTGCCGGAACTTTTTAAAATAAATACGATCCACTTTACCCGGATTACGCCAGAACCTGGCCAACGGGCGCTGGTTGGTCAATTTAGGCAAGTCGTATAATGCGGAACCCAAGACTTTGACTGGAATTTGATGATATAAGGCTTGAATCCCCGTGGTACTGTTTACCGCCACAAAGCCCAAAGCATGCTTTAATAATGTCGGTAAATGAATATCACAAAAATAGTGAATCCGCCCTTCTACTCCATGCTTGCGCGCGAGCTTGCGTATCAAACTGGCATAGTTACGATAACCACGATCCATCGGATGGTGCTTTAAAACCAAGTGATGAGAAGCTTCAGCATGCTGGGCAAAATCCTCTATCACCAGCTGGATATATTTTTTCATGCTTTTCAGTTCAGAATGCGTTCTGATCTGAAAGTCATTATGTACCTGTAAGGCAAATACAAAATAGCGTTTTTGATGGTGATGAATAAAATGCTCAAATTGATGCTGTTCAAAACAAAAATTTTTGCACCGACGGATTCCCGCCCAGATCCAATAATACAGCTCCGTCCAGACCCCCATCTGCCGATGATGTTTATAATGCCGATATTTCCAGAAAAAAATCAGCATAAAAAAGTAATAGGCCATCACGCTGAATATTCTAAGGCTGGTACTGCTATGAATTGTCTCAACCTGCTCATTGACCTGACAGTTTTTTGCAGTCGCCGTTTGGAAATGAGTTAAAAAATTGGAAAAGAAATTCACCCCATCTTGCTCAAAGGTAATATAGTTCGGACGAATATAGCCTTCTTCAAAAGCAAAAAAATTAACTTTATTTTTCGCTGCTATTTGTTTCGCTGTTTGATGATACTTACGGCAGTCGCCAAAACAGACCACCGCATCAATGTCATGCGTTAGCAGTAGATGCTCGACCCATTGGGCAAAATCCGTATAGGTTCCTGTATAGTCAAAACTATATTCAAAATGCCGCGCATCAAACTGATCACCACCATTGAAATTCACCTTAAAGCATTGAATATCATGATACTTTAGCCAGTTGGCAAAATTAGAAAAAAAACCGCCCATAGGGCCCTGCAATAGCAGGACCCGGTCTGAAAGTAATAAATTATTTACATGTACAGACATGAGAAATTAACCCAGTTTTTTTAATAAATTATATAAAGGCGCCAGTATACTCTTTTTGTTCTTGTTTGCCTTTACTGCTTGGTCTAATTGTTGGTTAATAGATGTAATTACATCTTCGGGACGCACCACCGGTATTCCCATTTTTTTTGTGGTGGCTAAATTATAAATCGGGTACTCCACCAAAGTCATATAAATCAGCTGTTCCAGGCTAATTTTTTTGTTACGTCGTTCTGATTTGTACAGGTCCTGGGTCAGCCCCCACCCCGCATAAAAAGGCAAACCATAGCAATATACCTTTAAGCCGCGAATAAGGGCCTCAAAACCACTGAGCGATGTGATGGTATGTAACTCATCTACAATTTCAAAACATTCAAGAATAGAAGCATTTAACTCTATCTGATCAGCATAACGCAATATCTCGGCAGCAGGAATACTACCGACCCTTAAACCAGTTTGTACATCAGGATGCGGCTTATAGATAATATAGGTCTCGGGGTTTCTGCTGCGTACTTCTTTTAACAGCGCAAGATTGGTTTTAATGCCAACTCCGCCCAGCTGAATCGACATATCATCTTCGACCTGCCCCACCACCAATAAAACCCGTGCATGCTCAGGTCGGGGTAAACGCTTTAATTCACCTACATTGTATTTGGAAATATTCAGCTCTATCAGCATCTGTTGTAAGCGTGTGGCACGTTGCGCTTGTTGAGCGTTGAGTTCAACCTGGTTTAATAGCTGCTCAAGACGTGAAGGCTGTGTGGCATCATAATAAATTCCAACATCGTCAAAGACCAGAGAACAGGGCCGAATCAGCGTTGCTCCCAATCCTACTGAGCGGACAAAACCATCTTCCACTGTGGTGATATGATCATAATGGTGATCTTTCAACTGTCGAGCTTTTTTGCCCCAAGCCAGCACCTGCGCAGATTTTTTAGGTTTAAGGTAGCGCTGGAATTTTAACTCCAGTTTTGGAAAAGCTAAAAAATCAGGAATAAAGCGCTTTTTCCAAGGCGAGAAGCCATAAGCAATATAGCGATGCTTTAATTTTTTTTGCAGTTCAATATTCGGAATGAGCAGCTCTAGAATATCTTCCAATTCACAACCTTTTCCGATGACTGGATTTACATAGTGGGCATAGTGAAAGTAGGCACAAGCAAATAAGTGTTGCAAGCTTTTGGGTTGGTTTCTGCGGCCATTTAAAATATGTAAGGGTGCATGAGTATCCTCGGTTAAACCCCAGCCTGCATACCACGGCACACCGAAACAGTGTACTTTTTTTCCACACAACAGCGCTTCAAAGCCCAGCTGAGAACTCACCACATACACTTCGTTCATCTGCTGTAATAGCTCAATAGGATTATACTGCTCCGTGATCAAGCGAATATTGGAATGACTGAAATCTGCTTGAGTAAAATGGGCTTGAGCTTTACCCGCCAGTACATCTGGATGGGTTTTTACCCATATAATCGCATCTGAGTGGTCAATACAGGCTTGTCGCAACATACTTTTAAAGGTATCAGGCGTGGCTCCTGCATATTTGATCGATTGATCACCAAAGGTTTGATCAATCACTAAAATATTTTTAATTTTTTGATCAAACTTACCTAGGTCTATTGTTTGAAATTTTTGATTATATTTCGTAATGCCAAATTGTAAAATTTGCTCAATCGCCTGCTGGGCGCGAAGCTTGTCTTCAACACTTTCATTTTTTAAAATAAGATTTTCTAAATCTGAAGGCTGGAGTGCATCAAAATAAATACCGGTTTCATCCACCACCAGCGATAGAGGTGGATAACCCTCTTTACCCAAGCCTAGAGAACGGACAAAGCCATCCTCCAGGCATAGCGCTTTCAGGCCTTTCTGTTCAGCCAATGCTTGAGCTTTAAAGAAGCTTTTTTTACGGCCCCAACCGCAGCTAAAGTTCTGATACCGGAACTCAACGGGATGTACGTTCATCAGTTTTTCTAAATTTTTAGAGCCAAAATAACGCATAATATTAATTTATAAGATATAAACATGAAACACATTGTAGAATACACCAACCAAACGGCACATAGAGCATCTTCAGGTAGTACATCATTCTATGAAGAAATTACGTATACTCAGCATTCTAGATAATTTCACCTACAATACATTAAAACCGGAATCGGATGTAGCGTTATTAAGTCAAAAGCCCTTTTGGTATCGTTTAAACCAAAAAATTGATCTCTTACTTGTAGAATCGGCCTGGCGTGGAAACAATGATGTCTGGCGGCACAAAGTTGCTCATTATCCCAATCATCCCCAACGCAATAATAATGCTTTGAAAAAATTAGTTTATTGGTGTAAAGACCATAATATTCCAACTGTTTTTTGGAATAAGGAAGACCCTTATCACTATGATCAGTTTATAGAGTCTGCCAAATTATTCGATTATATTTTCACTACCGATGCCATTAGTGTGCCACGTTATCAGGTCGATGCACCCAATAGTCAGGTTACGGTTGCGCCGTTTTTTATTCAGCCGCAGATGCATTTTTCAACTTCAGAAGCCCCATTAAAACGCAGTGTGTTTATGGGTACTTATCAGAGCAATATGCATGATCAACGCACCCAATGGCAGGATCAGACTTTTTTAGCCGCTGCACCTTATGGTCTGGATCTGTTTAATCGTCATGCCACACCCTCTATGGAATATAAATTTCCCTATTATGATGGAGATGTGAATTATTATCCGCCTGTACCTTATCCAGAAACACCGGCCACCTATCGCCGTTATCAGCAAGTGTTAAATGTGAACACCATTACCGACTCTCCGACGATGTTTTCACGGCGTTTGATTGAGGTGATGGCCTGTGGTCGTTTGGTGATTTCTAATCCAAGTCAGGCCATTGATCATTTATTTCAAGACATGTGTATTCAGGTGGATGATTTCGAAGCGGCACAAGCGCTGTTTTCTCAGTTACAGTCCGGTTATACTGCCGAGCAGCAAGAGATGGTCGCCTATGCCCATACCCATGTACAGCAGCATTATACTGCAAAGACCTGGCTGAAATCGATCTTGCAAACTTGTAATGTAGATCATCCTTATTTGGCAAGCTGAGATTAAACGTGCACACACCTGATTTATCGATTGTTATTCCGCTTGATTTCCATCGCCGTAGTTGGGATCTCTATCGTCGTGTAAAAGGTTTCGTTGCTGCCTTTGCCGGTCAGCCTGTACAGCTGATTTTTGGTTGTAATGCTGCACCGCAGTTTTGGGTCAAATGTTTACAGCGTTTAATCGCCAAACATAGCAATATACAAGTGTGTTTAGTGGATGCCGAAGCCAGTAGTCTGTCTAAACTCAGAAATACCGCACTCGCTGCAGTTCAAACCCAGTATGTGCTGTTTTTAGATGTTGATATTGTACCCGACTGGCATTTGGTAGAGCTGGCCTATCAGCACGTGTTCGCTCAACCTAAACAGATTGGCATGTTTCCATGTTTGTATTTGTCTAAATCGGGCAGTAAGCTGATTTCTAAAACTTCAGCCGCTGAGTTTAAAGATCATTATTATGATTTTCGCCGTGATTTAATTTTGCACCTTGCCTTTCCTTCTTCTATTGTCATTACTGATATCGCCAGTGTGCATGAGATTGGTGGTTTTGATGAGCAGTTTGTTGGGCACGGATATGAAGATTTTGATTTCATGCTGCGCTTATTTCAGCATAAAGGCTTAATCGAGTATTCAGCTGATATTTTAGTCGATGAGCCTTATTTAGCGCCATTGATGAGTGTTGGTTTACGTGCTGTTTTGGCTAAGCCTTTTTTAGACAGTTTGATTCAGCCTGTTTATTTTTTGCATAAGTTTCATAAGAAAGATAAAGAAGAAGGCTATTACAAAAAGCGGGCTTTAAACAAAGCTTTATTTATCAATAAATATCAAAAACTTAAAGAAGAAAAACCTCACTTCAATCAGCTAAGTTTATTAAATTCTTTTTTTAATGAAGTGATTAAAGAAAAAAATAGCCCAAAGCATGTGGTACTTTGGGCTGAGCTAGAAGGATATAAATTCAGAAATTAAACAGAAAATTCTACTGATAGAAAATTGAATTAAAAAATTAATACTAAATAGATCTAAATTTACACTTAAGTGGTGAAATAGGTCTTTCTAAAGCAATATCATGTGATAATTTTTTTATATCACCATACCAATCCTCTAGATGTAAATTAACAACAAAGTCGCTTGGTTTTCTATCAATAGGTATATCAAAGACAAGACTTGAAAAATAGTTTGGCATCATATAATTGTTTTTAAAAACAACCCTATTTAAAACCTTATCAAAAATTGTATAATATAATTGAAAACCAAAAAAAAGATCATACACATTAGTCTTTACAATTAACATAGTATTAATGTGAGTCAATTCGAACTTTAACTTTTTAAAAGGCTTTGTTGCACAAAGATTTGAAATGTAAAGCGCCCCTAATTGAGCTAAATTTAAGGCGTAACTTGGGTAAGTGGT
>CANQWW010000033.1 GCA_947627655.1 uncultured Acinetobacter sp.
TCTTGAGCCATCTCCACCTCCTGCACGTGGTAGCCGTGATGGCGCTGGTCGTGGTCGTGGCGGTCGTCGTGATGGCGGTCGTGGTGGCTTCGGCGGTGGTCGTCGTTTCGAAGGTGAAGGCAACTTTAAACGTCGTGATGGTGGTGATGATCGTCCACGTCGTAGCTTCGATGACAAACCTCGTGGCGAACGTCCTGCGTTCGGTGGCGAAGATCGTCCACGTCGTGACTTCAACAGCGACCGTCCACGTCGTGAAGGCGGTTTCGGTGATCGTCCACCACGTCGCGAGTTCAACAATGATCGTCCGCGTCGTGAATTTGGTGACCGTCCTCGTTTCGAAGGTGGTGATGACAACCGTGGTAACCGCGTAGACTATAAACCACGTCGCGAAGGTTCTTTCGGTGACCGTCCTAAGCGTGATTTTGGTGATCGTCCAGCGCCACGTCGTGAAGGTGGTTTTGGTGACCGTCCTAAACGTGATTTCGGTGATCGTCCAGCGCCACGTCGCGAAGGTGGTTTCGGTGATCGTCCAGCACGTTCATTTGGTGATGACCGTCCTAAGCGCGATTTTGGCGGTGATCGTCCACGTCGTAACTTCGATGACAAGCCACGTGGTGAACGTTCATTCGGCGGTGAAGACCGTCCACGTCGCAAATTCAATGACTAATTAAGTCAATGAAAAAAAGCCAGCATTTATGCTGGCTTTTTTTATACATACAATTTTTGGGTTTTTTGAGTAAAATGTGATTAATTTCATTATTTTTATAATTTATGATAAATATTTTTAAAATGTTATCAAACAAGCCTGTTGAATGAGGTGGTCATGCCCTATATTGCGTTCATATTAATCGTATTTAATCTGATTTTTTTCATCTATAATTTTTATAATTGAGTGATTTTTATTCATATTTAATCCGTAATAAGAGGATGAGAATAAATAAGAAACTTTCATCTTTTTCATGTAGCTACCTACTTTATGCCATTGTAACCTTTCGTCCAAAAGGTAACATTTTGTGCATTAATCCTTTATAGTACGCAGGCTGAAAAAATGCAGGAAAACGCTTAGCTATGAAAAATCAAACAGCGTTTGAGACTCAATCACTCATAGAAGTGAAGGGTTTGAGCTTCAAGCGGGGCGAACGTGTAATTTATGACAATGTCAGTCTGGATATTCGACGTGGTCAGATTACCGCCATTATGGGACCTTCAGGAACGGGTAAAACCACCTTATTAAGACTGATTGGTGGGCAGTTAACGCCAGATCAGGGGCAAGTATTGCTCGATGGTAAAGACATTGCACGCATGTCACGTAGTGAGCTGTTTTCGGCACGGGCGCGTATGGGCATGTTGTTCCAGAGTGGTGCTTTGTTCACGGACATGAGTGTCTATGAAAATGTGGCTTTTCCGATTCGAGCCCATACTAAATTACCTGAACATCTGATTGCAGAAATTGTGGCGCTCAAGCTGGAATCCGTTGGCTTGCGTGGTGCAGAGCAGATGATGCCGTCCGAATTATCCGGGGGGATGAACCGTCGTGTCGCTTTGGCACGTGCCATCGCCTTAGACCCTGAACTGATTATGTATGACGAGCCTTTTGCCGGACAGGATCCGATTGTGATGGGCGTGTTGACACGTTTGATCCGTTCCCTGCGTGAAGCATTAGATCTGACCACGATTATCGTGTCGCATGATGTGGCTGAGACCTTATCGATTGCCGATTACATTTATGTGGTGGCAGAAGGGAAAATTCAGGGCGAGGGTACACCTGAACAATTAAAAGCTCATCCGTCTGCATTTGTTCAGCAGTTCCTGACCGGCTCTGTCGAAGGACCGGTGGATTATCAATTCAGCCATGCTGCTTATTTAAGTGATGAGGTGCGTTCATGAATGCTATTGCCTTATTGGGTAGACGCGTCATCGAACGTGTGCGTGGGATTGGTGTAGCGACGTTAATGCTGCTGCAAATTCTCTGCTCTGTGCCGACATGGCTGGGCTTCAAACTGTTTGTCTATCAGATGTACCGTGTTGGGGTCCTATCACTGTTGATTATTGTGGTCTCCGGTCTATTTATTGGTGCCGTCCTTGGTTTGCAGATGTATACCATTCTGGCCACCTTTGGTAGTGAAGCGATGCTGGGTACAGCCGTTGCGTTAACGCTGCTACGTGAATTGGCACCGGTTGTGGCAGCGCTTTTGTTTGCCGGTCGTGCCGGCTCAGCCCTGACTGCTGAAATTGGTCTGATGAAAGCCACTGAGCAGTTATCCAGTATGGAGATGATTGGTGTTGATCCATTGAAACGGGTGATTTCACCGCGTCTCTGGGCAGGTGTATTTAGCTTGCCAATGTTGGCGGTCATTTTTGCTGCCGTTGGGATTATGGGCGGCAAAATGGTCGGGGTCGATTTTCTCGGTGCCGATGAAGGGGCTTACTGGAGCGGCATGGAAGCAAGTGTGCAGTTCTATAAAGATGTCTTGAATGGCACCATCATTAAAAGTTTTGTATTTGCGCTAATTTGTACATGGATTGCGGTCTATCAGGGCTATGCCTGTGAGCCCACATCTGAAGGAATTGCAACGTCTACCACCCGTACTGTGGTGTATTCATCGTTGTGTGTGTTAGGTTTTGATTTCGTGTTGACTGCGGTCATGTTCGGAGGTGTTTAATGAAATCACGTACTAGTGAGCTGGCCGTTGGTGTTTTTGTCATTCTGTTTGGGATTGCAATTTTCTTTTTGGCCATGCGTGTGAGCGGCCTGGTGGGAACCAATATTGCTGACAGCTATAAAATGACGGCCACCTTTGAAAATGTGAACGGGATTAAACCACGTGCCAAAGTCGCCTTAAGCGGTGTCAAAGTCGGGCAGGTGGATCAAATCACCCTAGATCCAATTACCCGCTTAGCCACTGTGCATATGACACTGGATGGTTCGCTGACCTCTTTTAATCCAGAGCAGTTGCAACAGGTACAGCAAGAAGCAGTGGAAGAATTACGTTATAGTGCAGACTATGAAGCAGCAGATCCTGCGCAACAAAAAGCAATGGAAAAGCAACTCTTAGACAACATGACATCCATCACCAATATCGATGAAGATGCTTACATTATGGTAGCAACCAACGGTTTATTGGGTGAAAAATATTTGAAAATCATTCCAGGTGGCGGTCTGAACTATCTAAAACGTGGTGATCAGATTGCAAATACCCAAGGCACCATGGAAATTGAAGATTTAGTAACCAAATTTGTAACAGGTGGTGCAGGAAGTAAGTCGTCTGATGCTCAGGAATCATCTACGGATGAAACTGCCTTTGCAGAAACTGCAGACGAACCTGCATTTGTTGAGTAATAGATTGAGGACATATCAGTGAAGACTTTAGTAAAACAGACTTTGGCAGCCAGTATTCTTTCTACGCTGGCGATGGGAAGTGTGTTTGCCGCGCCAACTGAAACACCACCTGCATTTATCAAGAAAGTTGCAGATAATCTGATCTCACGTCTGAAAGCGGATCATAGCAAGCTACAAAATAATCCGGCGCTGGTGAAAACGATTATTCGCCAGAATCTGGATCCGTATATTGATTCACAGGCTTTTACCCGTATTGTTATGGGAACCTATGCGACCAATCAGTACAGTACGGCTGCACAGCGTGCCCAGTTTGAAAAGAACTTCCGTGAAACCCTAACGGAAAACTATGGTTCAGCATTTGCCAAGTACACCAATCAGTCGTATAGCATGCGTCCGTACAAAAATACAGGCAGCAAAAATCCTGTCGTCACCATTGATTTCAATCATAATGGCGACAAGATTCCGGTATCCTTCCAATTGGCAGACAAAGGTTCGGAATGGAAAATCCGTAATATCAACGTGTCCGGTATCGACCTGGGCTTGCAGTTCCGTAACCAGTTTGCGGCTACAGTAAAGCGTAACGGAGGTAACCTGGATAAAGCCATTGCCAACTTCAAACCGGATGCAGAAGCTGCGGTGGAAAAGAAAAAATAAGATAGGTGAGCTGTGATCGAATTCAAGCATCAGGAACTGCATGTGTCGGGTAAAATTAGCTATGACAATGCCCAGCAGTATTATGAACAAGGTCTGCATCAGATTAAATCTCATGCGACCTATCCGGTTGTGGTGAATCTGGCTGAGCTGGAAAGCGGCAGTACCCTGGCTTTAGCGATTTTGGTTAGATGGTTACGCCAAACGCCACAGGCTCAAGGACTACAGTTTAAGGCTGTTCCTGAAAAAGTAATGAAGATCATCCAGTCTTGTCATCTGGAGAATGATTTGCACATCATTCCGTAACTAAAAAAGCACCGAAAGGTGCTTTTTTATTGTGATCGAATTTTAAGGAATAATGAAAACCAAATAGATCTAAGTATAGATTGTAAGTCCTCTCTCCCTCAGGGAGAGAGCTAGAGAGAGGGAATTAAATCCGACCTCTCCCTAACCTTCTCCTGAAAGGACAGTGTAGTGGTTTAATAAAGTTGGACACCAAATTAGGTGGTAATGTATTCACCAAAGAGGTGCTCAATGAAAAAAAGACGGACATTCACTCCAGAATTTAAACTGGAAGCAGCAAGCCTTGTACTTGATCAAGGCTATTCAATTTTACAGGCCTGTCGTGCTTTAGATGTTGGAGAGACAGCATTAAGACGTTGGGTAGACCAACTGCAACTTGAACGTACAGGCCAAGCCCCAACAATACCTGCTTTAACAGCTGAACAAAGAGAAATACAGAAGCTTAAAGCGCGTATTCATGAGCTCGAGCAGGAGAAAATGATCCTAAAAAAGGCTACAGCTCTCTTAATGTCAGACGAATTCAAACATATGCGTTGATTGATCAATTAAGAAAGCTAAGCCCTGTTAAATTAATCTGTCGTGCCTTTGGTGTACTGCGTTCAAGCTATTACCATTACCGTTCAACAAGTAAAAATCCAAATCTAAACCGTATCAAGCTTAAAGTGATGATCAAGAGTCTCTTTAAGCAAAGTCGTCACTCTCTCGGTAGTCGGGGGATTCGATTTATGTTGTTGAATCAGGGTATTAAGATTGGGCGCTATTTGGTACGTAAGTTGATGCGTGAATCAGGTCTCATTTCCAGGCAGCGTAAGAGACACAAGTATCAAAGCAAAGTAGCTGAAGTCCCTGCTGTTTCAAATACCTTAAACAGACAGTTTAAACCTGTTCAGCCTAACCATGTGTGGAGCAGTGACATTACCTATATTTGGACAGGTAAAACATGGGCTTATCTTGCAGTTGTTCTTGATCTGTATGCTCGTCGAGTGGTTGGCTGGTCTATGTCGGCACAAGCAGATAAGCATTTAGTGCTTAAAGCATTAGATGAAGCATGGCATCGTAGAGGTAAACCTACTGGTGTGATCTTCCACTCTGATCAAGGCAGTCAATATAAAAGCCTTTTAGTTCAGCAAAGGTTGGCCTGTTACACTATGCAACAAAGCATGAGTCGTAAAGGAAACTGTTGGGACAATGCCCCAACAGAAAGACTTTTTAGAAGTCTCAAGACTGAGTGGATTCCCAAATTGGGCTACCACTCAATTGAGGAAGCAAAGCTAGATGTTGGTCTGTATCTGATGGACTACTACAATCAGATACGACCTCATCAATTTAACGAGGGTATCAGTCCTTGTCAGGCTGAAAATCAACTTAAAACAGTGTCCAATATTTGTTGACCACTACACAGAGAAATTCCTCCCTTTGATAAAGGGAGGTTAGGAGGGATTCTAAATCCACTTTTTCCATCTAAAGTAAATCAATGGACCAATAAAGAAGGCAACCAGAATCAGCCCGACAATAATAAAGCTGGTGGTGCCATGGGCAAAGGGTAAGACTTCGGTGTTCATACCATAGATACTGGCGATCAGCATCGGTGGCGCAAGCATGCTTGGCAGGATTGAGAATCGACGGATAGTGTCATTCTGTTCGGTGTTAATGAAGCCGGAAGTGGTATCTAGTAGGAAGCGTACCTTCTGGAACAGGAAGGCATCATGCTCAACCAGTGAGCGTACATCTTCACTCAGTTCTCGGATATCGGCATCATAGATATGACTGCCTAATGCACGTGGACGCGACAGGAAGGTCAGTACCCGACGTAGGTCGATCAAACACAACTGGGCTTTCCCGAGCATATCCTCGAGTTGCGCCAGACGGGTAATCATGTCATCCAGATCCAGAATCTGTTCACGATGGCGGTTGTTCAGAACCTCAGTCGAATACTTTTCCAGATCCTTATGCACATCTTCCAGAATATCGGCCAGCTCATCCAGTTTGGCTTCCAGCAGCCCTAACAGAATCCAGGTTGGATCCTTATAATCGATTTCATAGTCGTTACGCCGTGCACGAGCCCGGAAGGCGCGGAACGCCACCAGTTTTTCACCGCGTAAGGTAAACAGGCGATCTTTATGTAAAATAAAAGCAACCGTTTGTACGGTGGCCAAAATACTGGATTGGTCGTCGGTTTCTTCTTCGACCTGATAATTTTTATTTTTGGTTAAAAAATAAGTGCTGATATGTAAAATACCGTCATCATCACGGTAGAATCGGGCACTGGATGAAATGTCTTCTAATGATTTGAGGGTTGGGAGATTTTGTCCATATGCATCCATGATCCATTGCTGCTCTTCCTGTGAAGGGGCAATTAAATCAATCCATGCCAAATCCTGATGTAAATCAAAGTCGCCATTAATCGTGGCATCTTCTAGGCTACCGCGCTCTGTGGCATAAAAGGCTTCAAGCATGCTGTCTTTTCTCCCTGGCGCAGTATGTCAATTCGAATGGGTGTATTTTAGACAAGGAATCAAATAAAAACACTGATTGCTCAGTTATTTTTTCAAAAAATCGTTCAATTGCTGCTTCCTTGGCACATCGCTTCAATATAAGGGTGAAAAATAATGAATTCTATCGCAATTTTCTGTGGCTCCGCCTTGGGCAGCTCGGCTGTGTATGCGGAGATTGCTGCACAGGTCGGGCAGGTGCTGGCAGAACGTCAACTGACGCTGGTATATGGTGGTGGGCGTTCAGGCCTGATGGGGATTGTAGCCGACAGTGCTTTGGCGGCGGGTGGAAAGGTCATTGGGGTGATTCCAAAGCAGCTGGTGGATCGTGAGTTGGCTCATTCAGGGGTGACTGAATTGCATATTGTAGACAATATGCATGAACGTAAAACTAAGATGTCAGAGCTGGCGGATGGTTTCATCGCGATTCCGGGCGGGGTCGGTACGCTAGAAGAAATTTTTGAACAGTGGACTTGGGCACAGCTGGGCATTCATGAAAAACCCTGTGCCTTTTTAAATGCAGAAAATTTCTATACCGGTCTAATCCAGTTTATTCAGCATACGACCGAGCAGGGGTTTACCAAGGCGCGCTTTACCGACAAATTAATTGTTGATGAACGTATTGAACCCATCCTGGAGGCTTTTTCCCAATATCAGGCGCCAGCAGCCAAATGGGGCATGGTCGATCAGCAAGACTTGGTGAAATAAATTTCTCCCGTATTTTTGAGTTTAAATTGATATGAATGTTATTACAGTTGCAGCCGGTATCGTACTTAATGAAGCCCAGCAATTATTGGTCGTGCGTAAGAAAGGCACCAGCTGCTTTATGCAGGTGGGTGGCAAGCTGGAACCAAATGAAGCGCCTGAAGTGACCATTGTGCGTGAGATTCAGGAAGAGATTTGCTGTAATGCTGAAGTACAGCAATTCATTGGCCGTTTTGAAACTCAAACGGCCAATGAGCCAGATCATCAATTGATCAGTTATGTCTATCTGGTCAGTCTAGATCAGCAGCCCAAAATTGAAGCTGAAATTGCCGAGATGCAATGGATTGACCTTGATGAGCAAGCATTACCTTTAGCGCCTCTGACTACAGAAGTGGTGATTCCATGGCTCAAGTCCCATCTTTTGGCTCAGGCTTAATCTAAAGCTTGGCACCCGCCACGCAGGCAGCATAAATCTGCTGACAGCCCAGCGCTTTCAATTGTTGACTTAAAGCATAGATCGAGCTGCCTGTGGTCACCACATCATCGATAATCAGCACTTTGCGATAACGTAATTTAGATGCAGTATTGATCTGAAATTGCGCTTCAATATTTTCAATCCGCTCCAGACGGCTTAAGCCCTTTTGTGAATGCTGCTGGAGGCGACGGATTGGCTGCCATACTGGTACTTTGAGTTGTCTGGCAACTTGTCTGGCCAGGAGTAAGGATTGGTTATAACCACGTTCAACCAGCCGTTCTGTTGAAATCGGCATGGGGACCACAGCACTGACTTTGGGTAATTGCAGGCTGAGCAAGGTACCCGCCAGTAAAGCTTCTAAATACAGCTTCTGTTCATATTTATACAGTTGAATCAGACGGTCTATCGGATAGGCATAATGGCAGGCAATATGTACCTGTATTTCCTGACGTTGCACGCTTTGATGGGCCCAAGGCAGTTGCTGCCAGCACTCCTGACAGACTGAATGCATGGCCTGATAGTCGCTGTGACAGAGCTGGCAAGGTTGTAGTTTTCCGAGCCAGTGTCGGCCTTGCTGAAGCAGTTTAAACATGGGCATAGCGCGGTGCTTCAGGTAACCAGCGTTGCAGTAAAGCCTCGGTCTGTTGAGGGTGATCTTTTAATATCTGCTGCGCCACATAATGCGCCTGATTCAGCAAATGATCATCACGTTCCAGTTTGGCCACGCGAAATCCCATATCTCCCGTTTGCTTGGTGCCTAGCAGTTCACCCGGTCCACGCAGTTCCAGATCTTTTTCTGCAATGATAAAGCCGTCATTGGTCTCGCGCATGATGCGTAAGCGTTCCTGACCATTTTGTGACAGGGGATGCTTATATAACAATACACAGAAGCTGGCTTTGGCCCCTCGACCGACACGACCACGTAGCTGGTGCAGCTGCGACAGACCAAGCCGCTCGGCATTTTCAATCACCATCAAAGAGGCATTGGGAACATCGACGCCCACTTCAATTACGGTGGTGGCAATCAGCAGCTGCAGTTCGTTGTTCTTGAATTGCTGCATTACCGCCTGCTTTTCCTCAGCTTTCATCTTGCCATGTACCAGGCCGATATTAATGTTTGGAAAACGTTCTTTGATCTCGGCAAAGGTGGCTTCGGCAGCTTGTGCATCCAGGGTTTCGGACTGCTCCACCAGAGTACAGACCCAATAGGCCTGTTTGCCTTCGGTACAATTGGTGGCGATGCGCTGTAACACTTCCTCGCGGCGATCCAATGGGATAGTCACGGTCTGGATTGGAGTACGGCCGGGTGGTAGCTCGTCAATAATCGAGGTATCTAGGTCACCATAAGCGGACATAGCCAGCGTACGTGGAATCGGGGTTGCGGTCATCACCAGTTGATGCGGTGACATGCCATTCAGGCCTTTGTTGCGTAGCGCCAGGCGCTGATCCACACCAAAGCGATGCTGCTCGTCAATGATCACCAAACCTAGTTTGGCAAACTCGACATTGTCCTGAAATAGGGCATGCGTACCGACCACCAGATGGGCACTGCCATCTTTAATACTTTGTTCCGCAGCTGTACGCGCTTTGCCTTTCTGTTTTCCAGAAAGCCAGGCCACATTCAGACCAAGCGGTTCAAACCACTTTTTAAAATTCAGATAATGCTGTTCTGCCAGAATCTCGGTAGGAGCCATTAATGCCACTTGCCAGCCTTCTTCCAGCGCATGACAGGCTGCTACCCCAGCCACCAAAGTTTTACCAGCGCCGACATCCCCCTGTACCAGGCGCAACATCGGTTTATGGCCTTGCATATCCTGGGCAACTTCTCGGGATACCCGTTTTTGTGCGCCAGTCATTGCAAAGGGCAGGCCAGCCAAGAGCTGCTTGGCATAACGTTTACTGGGTGAAAATGACGGTGCTGCAATCTGCTGCATAAAGGCGCGACGGCTGAGCAGGCTGATCTGATGGGCGACCAGTTCTTCAAAGATTAAACGTTGCTGTGCCGGATGAGAGCCTTGTGCCAACTGGATCATATTGGCGTCGACCGGTGGATGATGAATATATTCCAAGGCCTGTTTCAGGTCATAGCCATTACTGAATTTTGCTGGCAGTAGTTCCGGCAGATCATCACCATGCAGGGTCAATGCCTGACGAATATATTCACGCAGTTTGGGCTGGGTGAGTCCTTCGGTGCTCGGGTAGATCGCAGTGAGCTGAGTCTGAGGCAGCGGTGTATGTTCCGTAATGACCTGAAGTTCTGGATGATACATTTCCAGACCACGGGCACCGACACGAACTTCGCCAAATATCCTGAGTCGTGCACCCAGTTTGCAGCGATCGGTAATGCCCTTATAAATATGGTAAAAACGTAAAGTAACTTTGCCACAGTCATCGTCGAGGAGCACCGCCATAGACTTGCGTTTACCTGGCGGAAAGTCTACGCCTTTAACAATACCTTCCAGTAAATAGCTGCGTCCCACGCTCAATTGATTCATGGGAATGATCGTGCTACGGTCTTCATAGTCACGTGGCAGATGAAAGAGCAAATCATCAGTGCTAAACAGATTTAATTTTTCAAGTAATACGGCAGCGGCTGTGCCGACACCTTTTAACTGATGGACTGCAGCCATGTCCCCTCAACCAGGTCTTGTGATTCGGTGCTGAATGCATATTCTATTTATCGGTTATGGTAAAACATCCACACGCATAGCTAAACAATTATTTGAGCAAGGTCATCAAATTAGCACAATCAGTCGCAGTGTGAAAACTGATCCCTGCGCCACTCATCATATTCAGGATGTGCATCAGCTTGATTTAAGCAGTTTTGCGCCGATTGATTGGGTATATGTGCTCCTGAGTCCGGATCAAAGCGTAATTGAAGCTTATCAACACACCTATCTGGACTCGGTTCAGCCGATTGTGACGGCGCTAAAACCACATCCTGTAAAGCGTCTGGTGGTGGTGTCTTCGACCCGAGTCTATGGTGAAAATGCGGGCGAAAGGGTGGATGATGATAGTGCGATTTATCCAAATGATCTGCAAGGTGAAATTTTGCAGCAGATGGAGCAGGCTTATTTAGTCGCTTATCCGAACCAGTGTACGATGATCCGTCCAAGTGGAATCTATGGGAGTTCTATTGCACGCCTGCAGAACATGGCAAGTTCCATGGACAGCTATCCCAACCTGCATTGGTCAAACCGGATTCATATTGCAGACCTGTCACGCTTTATGGCAGAAATGATTCACGTAGAACATCTTGAACTTTCATATATTTTAACCAATAACCAGCCACAGTTTTTACATCAAGTTCTGCAATGGTTGCAGCAGCAGATGGGGCTTCCTGTACTTCAGGTACAAAGTGAGCAGGTGACCGGGAAGAGGCTGTATGCAACCCGTATGGAAGAGATGGGATTTGAGTTAAAGCATAAAGATTGTTTTCAGGATTATTTAGAGTTGATGCGATAATTCACTCCAATACTTCCTTTGGAAAAAGGAGGGGCATTCCTCCCTTTTTTAAAGGGAGGTTAGGAGGGATTAAAAGTTTCCTCTGCTTCTATGAGATGAGCGGCATTGCTGCGCAAAGCTAAACTCCCTCCACCTAACCTCCTCCCAGAGGGAGGAAGAAAATCCTTAAGAACTGGTGTGAAAGCTATCCTTTTGAACTATAGAAAAAAATAGAGGCCATAGGCCTCTATTTTTTACCTTAAACTTACTTCTTCTTGCGCTTCGCGCGTTTCTTGGCCTGTTCAGCGGCCAGGGCATCTAAGGCTTCTTTCAATTCTTCATCGGTAAAGGCAGTGATGTTATGCAACATCTGTAACTTCACTTCATCCAATACCAGGTCGGCATATTGCGCAATGTTCTTAAAGTTTTCATCAAAGACAATCGCATTATCCTCATTATTGCGGATATAGCCTTTTTTAGTCAGGGTCTTGATAAAACTCTGGAACAAAGCTTTGTCAAAGAATTCTGGTGAATTAAACTCATACAGTACAGACAGGCGCTGGCCGACCAGATGACTCAGTTCTTCGACTTGGCGGGTCGAGATATTGCCTGAGCCACGTTGCGTAATCAGCGCCAGGGTCATGTAATAACGTTCAATACTTTGCATCACTGGCGCGGCCAAGACTTCCAGCTGATGACGTGCTTCTGTATTCGGCATTGGGCTGACCAGGTTTTCAGCTTCGGCACTAATCAGTTGAGCATTGAGCAGACCATCGATATAACAGTTGACGTATTGCTGAATTTCATCTTCATGCCATTTTAGGAACATTTCTGCTTTCAGGAACGGGTATAGGGTGCTACTGATATTGACCACATCACTACGGCGAATGGCCCCATTATGATTTACCAAAGCTGCAATTAAAGACGGTAACACAAAGGCATGCAGGATGTTATTGCGGAAGTAAGTCAGCAGAACAGCTTGACCATCTTCAATGGCAATAATATTCCCCAATACATGATTGACGCGCTTGATCAGCTTTAGCTTTAAGGCATAGGCAATAATTTCACGGCCGGAGAGTGGGGTCACCTGAGTGCGTTCATCATAGGGCAAAGAGGTCAGCAGATTGCGGTAAGTATCCAGCTGCTCGATACAGATGTCTTCATCCAGGGTATGCTTAGGCGTTGCCAGTAAAATCAGCGACAGTAAGGAGACTGGATTAATCACCACTGCACGGTTGATATTTTCCAGAATGGCCTGGGCCGAACTGTTGACTGCTTCGGATACTGCCGGTGGAATCGGATCATCATTTTTCTCAATTTTGATGTCCGCGACGCCATGCTGTTTGAGCATCCAGGAATACCGGCTCACCAAAGTTCAGATGGACTTTACCGAAGACCCGTTCAATCTTACGCAAGGTTTTTACCAACCCGAAAATAGATTCAGCTTCCTTCGGTTTGCCGCTCATTTCACCCACATAGGTGGCACCTTCCATCAGACGCTCGTAACCGATATAGGTGGGAACAAAAACGATGGGTTTGGACTTGCCGCGTAAGTGACTATGCACTGTCATGGCCAACATGCCGGTTTTTGGTGGCAACAGGCGACCCGTACGCGAACGACCACCTTCAATAAAGTATTCCAGTGGCGTATTTCGTGACAGCACGCTATAGAGATATTCTTTGAAGACCGTGGTGTAAAGTGCATTACCGCGGAAAGTACGGCGAATAAAGAACGCGCCCCCGCCACGTAAAATTTGGCCGACAAATGGCATGTTCAGGTTATCACCAGCCGCAATATACGGCACCATCAGACCACGACGATAAATCACATACGAGAGTAACAGATAATCAATATGACTGCGGTGACACGGGGTATAGACAATTTCATAGTCTTTGGCCAGCTCACGTACCGTACTGAAGTTATGCACTTCTACGCCGTCATAGAGCTGGGTCCAAAGACGCGTCAGAGCCTTATCGGCGAAACGCACGGTAGAATGTGAATAATCTGACACAATCTCATTCAGATAACCAATCGCCCGGTGTTCTGCTTGATCAACACTGATTTTGCTACGAATACTTTCATTGCGGATCGCGGCTTGTACATCAGGCGACTTGATCAGGCCTTGCATCACATTACGTCGGTCGGACAGGTCTGGTCCAAGCACCACCTCACGCTGTGCATCGAGGTAGTCATTTAGTGTGCTGATGATATACGTGGCAGGTGACAGGTTAGGATGCGTTTGCTGGGCATGCTCAACCAGGGCACGTAAGGACTGGGTTTCATGGAACTCCAGATAAGACTGGCGGCCATGCAGACCAATATTGACCAGCTGTTTCATCTTGCTGGGCGTTGACCAGGTATCGGTAAATAGCAGTTTGAACCAGGAATCTTCTTTTTCCGGATCGCGGCCCCATAGCACAGTCACCGGAATCAATTCGATATCTAGCTCAGGATTCTTTTCCAGTGCTTCAATCAGTCGCAGCAGGCGCGGCGGAAAAGTATGTGGCGGCGAACTGAGCAGGTTACTGTCATCCTGCTGTTGCAGGAACAGCACCGAAGCCTTTTCCGTGCTGGCACCCAATTGCATTGGGTCCAACGCTGCCGGTAAGTTTAAACGACGGGTTTCTCCATCGACCACCAGCGCATTACTACGAGAATGGTTCTGTAATACGTAGCAGACCACCTTTTTTTGAGCTTGCTGGTCAGTTGCGGGAGCAGGAACTTCTGTTGGTACATCCCCTAACACATGCGGGGTCACCACAAGGTCAAGCATCTTGCTTGAAAGCTTGCGATACAATTGACCAAAGCCATTCTTGGACATACCTACTCCTAATTTTATGCTGACCAGACCCGACAGGATTGCTGAGGGGGGAACTATATTGAGGGATTCTAATAGAAAACAATATGTCATTTTCTAACAAATTCTACAAAAGTTCTTTGATTTTAACGTGAAAAAAGGTGTTTTTTATCAGAACTTGCCTGTTGAGGGTGACAGGACAGTCAGCCAATGTTTAGTGATTTGCTCTGAATTTATGGCAAAATATTCAAAGATATAAAACACCTCATTATATTGCCACTTTTGGATCTCTCCAACATCGAATAGGTTGCCTATGAATGTCCTCACTCAAGAACTGGTTGAATTGCTTAGCCTGGAAAAGCTGGAAGAAAATATTTTCCGCGGAATTAGCCGTAATCTGGTCGGTAAGCGTGTGTTCGGTGGGCAGGTATTAGGACAGGCTTTACGTGCCGCATCATATACCACGGATCGTCCGGCACATTCACTACATGCCTATTTCCTGTTTGGTGGTGATGTCAACGCACCGATCATTTATGAAGTCGACCGTATCCGTGAGGGCAAAAGCTTTGTCAGCCGTCAGGTACGTGCCATTCAGCATGGTCGTACCATTTTTATGTGTATGGTTTCTTTTGCAAATCAGGAAGAGGGTTTGAATTATCAGATTTCAGAGCCTGAGTATCCACCAGCAGAAAGTTTGAAAAATGAAGCGGAACTGATCCGACAAATTATCGAGTTTATCCCGGAAAATGTGCGTGCTTCTTTCACGCGTGACCGTCATGTGGAAATTCGTCCGGTGACACCAGTGAATCCTTTCCAGCCGCAACCGGAAGCACCGAATTATGCACACTATATCCGTACGCATGGACAGATTGCTGCAGAAATAGATGAGATTTCGCTCCATCAGGCGATTGCGGCTTTCTATTCGGATTTTACCTTGATGACCACGGCATTACGCCCACATGGTTTGAGTTACCTTTCACCCAGCTTACAGTGTGCCAGTATTGACCATGCCATGTATTTCCATAAGCCGTTCCGGGTAGATGAATGGATGCTATATGATATGGATGCGACCCAGAGTGCCAGTTCACGTGGTCTGAACTTTGGCCGGATGTGGCAGAATGGCGAGCTGGTCTGTAGCACGACTCAAGAAGGCCTGATCCGCCTACGTGAAATTGAAACCCAATAAAATTCGTTCAAAAAAACACTAAAAAAGCTGGAACAGACGCCGGCTTTTTTTATGGAAATTTGGTGTGGAGGATGACATGCTCATATTTCCTGGTAGCGATATTGATAAGCGTTTGGCTACTTTTCCTTATTAAAATTTACCTATTGGTATAGCAATTCAATGCCTCCTAAATCGTCTTTTGTGATAAAGCATTTATAAAATTTTACTCGATTATCCAATGCCTGCATGGCATAGTGCCGGGTAAGTTCAACATTACAACGTCGATCAAGATGAGCTTAAATACACAGATTTTAATTGCCGCTGTATTGGGTGTTTTATTCGGTTTTTTACTGAATCTTTTTCCACAAACGACTTTTGAAAGTGCCAGCCTGTATAGTCTGAGTATCGTCAGCAGCATCTTTATCGGCTTGCTGAAAATGTTGCTGATTCCACTGATTTTCAGCTCGATTGTGGTCGGGGTGTCCAATTTGCAAGCCGGCGGTCAGTTAAGCCGAACCTGGAAAATCACCTTGGCCTGCTGTGTGACGACCACAACGCTGGCGCTGATTCTCGGATTGGCCTGTGCGCATCTGTTTAATGTCGGCAAAGGCGTGGATGTATTGATGTTCCAAGAAGCGATGGCGCAGCATCAAACCCCGGATACCCTAACGCCGTCATCGTTCTTTACCAACTTTATCCAGAATACCCTGATCAATCCGTTTAAGGCCTTTGCCGATGGCAATGTGCTGGCAGTGGTCGTGTTCGCCTTATTTATTGGCGTGGCGTTGGTGGCGGGCGGGGATAAGTTCCGTACCGTACGTAAGCTTAGTCTTCAGTTCTTTGACATCATGATGCTGATGATTGGCTGGATTATGAAACTGGCCCCGCTCGGTATTTTTGCCTTGCTGGCCAAGCTGATTGCCACTGAAGATATTACGGTCCTCAGCCGTCTGGCCGAGTTTGCCGCAGTCGTCACAGGAACCACGATTTTTCATGGCATTGTGGTGCTGCCTTTATTGTTATGGATTTTCGGTAAAATGGATCCGATCACCTTCTTTAAAGGTACGCGAGCGGCACTCATTACCGCATTTGCGACCAGCTCCAGTTCAGCCACTATGCCACTGTCAATGAAATGTGCCCAGGAGAATCTGGGTGTACGTCCACATACCGCGGGTTTTGTGATTCCACTGGGTACCCAGCTGAATATGGATGGAACGGCACTGTATGAAGCCGCAGCGGCTTTGTTTATTGCTAATCTGATGGGGCTGGATCTGAGTCTCGGACAGCAACTGATTGTCTGTGCAACTGCGATGATCGCGTCTTTGGGTGCGCCCGGTATTCCTAGTGCTGGAATGGTTACCATGATCATGGTATTGCAATCGGTTGGTTTGCCTGCTGAAGCCATTGCGATTTTGTTACCGATAGACCGTTTGCTCGATACAGTACGCACCGTAGTGAATGTGCAAGGCGATATGATGATCAGTGTGGTAGTGGATCGGCATACGCGTGAACCGCAACTGGATTAGTTCAACGAGATAAAGCAGGGCAATTTGTCCTGCTTGTTAAAGATAGGAGGAATAAAGCTAGCCCTCTTATTTAGGCAACTTTTCCAATAGCCCGTTGGGCCGCGGCTGAATGATTCAGATAATGTAAGGCATCTTCAGTATTGGCTTCATCGACCGGATCGTACCAGGGCATCAAATAGCTCAGTTGCTGGGAAATTAGCCAGAAAGGATTCGGCAACAGGCCATACTGTTGTTTGGACATACGCAATCACTCCAGCCAGATCCACGGCTTATAGACTGCAGGCTGGCGAGACTTAAAGCGTGGATCTTGAGCCAAGAGATGAGCGGCTCCATCGACCCAGAGTCCAATCACACCAATAATCACCGCCACGCTCAGATAGTAACGTGCAATATAACTGCCGCCCAGATGACGATAGAGATCAAAGGCCACACTGCGGTGTTCAATTTCTTCTGCCCCATGCCATTTCACCAGATCCAGCATATTCGGATCGGCACCCAGACGTTGCCATTCAGTATTGTAGAGCGCATATTTACCCAGTACACAGGTCATATGCTCTACAGTGGCAACAATGCCTAAGCGGAACAGATCCCATTGATGAGATGCGACTTTGGGAATACTAATACCGAGTGGCTGGTCGGCCAGCAGCTTGTTAAATAGGAAATTCATCAGTTCAATGTTACGCTGAATATCAATATGTCGTGCTGATAAATATTCTGTATTGGCACTGTTGTGCGCCTGGGCATGCATGGCTTCCTGACGAATAAACGCCTGTACATCGTGCTTGAGTTTTTCATCCCTAATCTGCGGCAGTAGCTTATTGTATAAACGGCAAAACCAGAGCTCACCGGCTGGCAGAATGTTATTAATTTCGTTGATAAAGTAGCTGGCAAAAGGCTGACCGGGAATCCAGTCAATCGGTGTATTTTGCCATTCAAATTTGACCTTGCGCGGCTGGATGAAATAGGAAATGGAAGAGCCGATTTTTGTGGTTTTGAATTGAGAGAATAAAGACATGATATGTATCCATCACTGTTGTTTAACAACAGTATGGAAAAAATATCCCGTATCGCGGTAGGCAATACGGGACATTCTGTTATCTGCTAGAACATATCCGGGTTATTTTTGTGGATCTTGTTCGACAATATCTGCTTGATCCGCTTCCACAGGTTCATCCAGATGATTTAATTCACTGGCAGTAACTGCTTGAGACTGGTCTGAATCGATTGCATCTTCTTCTAGTTCAACAGATTCAATCGGTGCATCAGCTTCGTTTAAATCATGGATTGAGACTTCCGGAATAGCATCTAAGTCAAATTCAGATGTTTGATCCAAGGTAAAGTTTAGACGACCCGCCATAACACTCGCCAGTTCTTCCAGACCTTCTTTATTTAAAGAAGAGAATAGCTGAATCGAGAAATCCAGTTTCATTTTTTTCAGCTTGGCTTTAACTTCCTGTAGGACTTTAGATGCCGGGCCACGATTCAGTTTGTCAGATTTGGTCAGCAATACATGCACAAACAGATGGCGGGAATAAGCCCATTCCAGCATCATCACGTCAAAATGCTGTAGGGGATGACGGATATCCATCAGTAAAACCAGACCCTGCAAACTTTCACGATGAATCAGATAGTTTTCTAATTCTTTTTGCCAGACCAGTTTCATCGCTTCAGGTACAGCCGCATAGCCATAACCCGGTAAGTCGACCAGACGCTGGTCAGGATTACCCAAGCTAAAGAAGTTGATCATCTGGGTACGGCCCGGCTTTTTCGAAGCACGCGCTAGCTGTTTCTGGTTGGTCAGCGCATTAATTGCACTGGACTTGCCGGCATTAGAGCGACCTGCAAATGCCACCTCATAGCCGGTATCTTCAACACACAGGCTCAGCTTGGGCGCACTCATTAAAAATTCAGCTTTACGTAACCAGTTTAGTGAACGCACCGCATATTCAGTAATAGCAGGATCAACTTTTTTCTCATAAGTAATCTTTTGCTTGGGCGCGTTTGCCGTTTTACTGTTTCGTGATTTTCCTCGGTGCTGATGCATAACCTGACTTCAATAACTCAATTTACAAGCAGCTATTATAAAGGAAGTCACCCGGGCAAGCGAACTTTCCATGCAAGACTTGTCAAGTCGTTACGGAAAACTAGAGATTGATCAGCTGAATTGGAGACTGGGTACTGAAATGACCCTGAAGAGGAGTCACCACATCGCTCAAGGTATATTGATCTAGACTATTATAGAACTGGTCAACTGCATGATCCAAAATACCTTTCAGACCACAGTTGCTACGCATTACACAGGGCGGGGTATTGCATTCCACCACCTGGCTGTCCTGTTGCAGGATACGCACGATCTGGCCTAGCGGAATATTCAGGGTGAGCGGATTCAGACGAATGCCGCCGCCTCGTCCACGGGTGGTAATCAGCCAGTCCTGCTTTGCCATAAAATGTACAATTTTCATGGCATGATTCTCGGACACCTGCAGCTCATTTGCCAGTTCCGCAATGTTGTACGGCTCTTCTTTCGGCTGGGCGATGTACATCAGAATCCGTAAAGCGTAATCGGTAAATTTATTTAACTGCATTATAAATCTGAAGTTTTCATAAAAATCAGGGCTAGTCTAACACAGCCAGACCAGCCCTTGCGTGATTTCAGTTTAAGTTAAGCTTACTGCTTAGTGGCGAACACCACCAGTACCGAAGGCTTCACTGTGAATGTTCTCAGCAGGAATACCTCGGGCCACCAGAGCTTTATGCTGTTCAGCCATGAAAGGCATCGGGCCACAGAGATAGTAGTCTGCATTGGCTGGTAATAATGCGCTATCTACAGTGCTTAAGTCTAGTCGACCGGCAACATCGTAATCCTCGCCCAGTTTATCGCTTGGGTGCGGGAATTCATAAGCAGTCATTGTGCTTAAACGTGGATATTTGGCTTTCAGGTCATGAATATGCTGTTTCATGGCATGAACCTGTTTGCTGCGGCAGGCATGGATGAAAGTCACCGGCTGTGGCATGTCTAGGGTCACCAGCTGGTTCAGCATGGCCACCATTGGCGTCAGACCCACGCCGCCACTGATGAACACATTACGTTTGTTCGGATCGATCAGGTAGAAGTTACCTGTTGG
>CANQWW010000034.1 GCA_947627655.1 uncultured Acinetobacter sp.
GCTTTTAGATAGACAAAGCGATACTTGTCCTTGGGAATTTTTTTCCAGTTAATCTGTTGCTGATGATGCGAGACATCGAAACCCTGGATGGCATATTCAGCAGCATTGGCAGCTAAAGGTTTGAGTAACAGCCACCATGTAGTCGCGGTTGCAACCAATAGCATGAGCATACTCAAGGCTATGGCCCAAAGCGGTGGGAAATGCTGGATCAGTTTCTTTATCATGATATTCAAATTTTGTTTCTCGCGCTGATCGCGGTGTGCCTATAAGGTGCATGCTCATTTTATACTGGCGTGTTCTTGGGAATATGCCAGAAAATATAAGCCGCAATCATATTGATACTGCCCAGACAGATGAGCGCCAGATGGAAAGCATTGGTCAGCTGCTCTGGTCCGAAATAGGCACTAAACATATTGACCAGTGTCCCGGCCAGCGCCACCCCTATACTCATCGACAACATCATGATCATGGACAGGAAGCTGTTGCCGCTACTGGCCTCTTGTTGACTGAGATCTTTCAGGGTCAAGGTGTTCATGGAAACAAACTGCAGTGAATTGAGAATACCAAAGGCAAAGAAATGTAGGGCACGCAGCCAGATCGGGGTGTCCGCCGTGGTCAGGGCAAAGCTGGCAATACACAGCCCCACCAGCAGGGTATTGACCAGTAATACCTGACGGTAGCCAAAGCGTTGAATAATCTTGCGGATAATCGGTTTCGAGGCCAGTGAGCCGAGCACTGTCGGAATCATCAGTAACCCGGTAATAAAGGGCTCAAAGCCAAAAGCCACTTGCAGCATTAAGGGCAACAGAAAGGGAATCGAGTTGCCACCGAGACGGGCAAAGAAATTGCCCAAAATGCCAATGGCATAAATCCGATTCTTAAACAGCTTGCTGCGGAACAAGGCATTGCTATGGCTATGCGAGTGATAGGCATACAACAGCGCAGTCAAGAGGCCGACAGCCACCAAGGTCAGGCTCCACCACAGCGGATATTGCGGATTGGCGAAGTTTTCAATCCCCAGACACAGTCCCACCATCGCCACGACGAGGAGAATAAAGCCACTATAGTCAAAAGAGGCGACATGCGGTTCTAGCACATTGGGCATGGCTTTAAAGGTAATCAGGGCACCTAAACAACCAATCGGTAAATTAATCAGGAATACCCACTGCCAGGACAGATATTCTACCATCCAGCCGCCTAAGGTCGGACCAATCAGTGGACCCATCAGACCGGCTAAACTCATCAGGCTCATGGCCGCCAGAAACTGGGTGCGTGGAATGATTTTAAGCATGGCCAGACGGCCGACAGGCAAGAGCAAAGCACCGCCAATCCCCTGAATCACCCGGAACACCAGCAGGCTGTTTAAATCCTGCGCCACCGCACAACCCAGCGAACCAATGACAAAAACAATAATGGCAATGAAATAAATATTCCGCACACCAAAACGGTCTGCCAGCCAGCCACTCAAGGGAATACAGGCTGCGACAGAAAGTACATACGCCACTACTACACTGTGCATGCGTAGCGGATCTGCATTTAGACTGTGCGCAATGGCAGGCAAAGCCGTATTAATAATCGTGGTATCCAGACCTTGCATAAAGAAACCAATGGAGACCAATAAAACCAGAAGCCTGAATTCAGGTTGCAGCGCTTGATGGGTAGGCGTGGCATTCATATAAGATTGCTTAAGTCATCTATTTTTAAAATATGGTCTAAGTTTAAAGCAATTCATGCCGCAGGTTGTAACAAATCAGTTGCAAGCAAGGTCGCTATAGCATGGCAATATAAAACAGAATTAATATAGATATCATCCTAATAGCAGTATAAGGTAGCTCTGCACCAGGATGAGCTCACTAGCTGGAATAACATAGGCCTACAAAAATATATGACGTATTTGTCATGAAACTGCAATAAAACCGTCATAATCTTAGGGAAATTTTTCCACTATGTGCCTGAGGCCATAGTCTTCGAAAAGGTTTGGTTTATATGTCCATCGAAATATTGATGGTAATTGGCTTCTGTTTGGCAGCCTATTCTATCGTTGGGAATGACGTGCCACAGACGTTGGGTACGTTTATTTCCTCTAACTCCCATCGTCCATGGTGGATCCTCTGGATCTATATCAGTACCATTCTGGTGGTGGTACTGATCTATGGCTGGTATAGCTCAGGTGTGGGCGATGCCTCTTATGGGCGTCTGGAAACCATTCCATTTCCTGAAGGGGGGATCACCTGGTTATATGTGGTTCCGCCTGTATTGCTGCTGATTCTGACCCGCTATGGCATTCCAGTCAGTACCACTTTTCTGGTGCTGACCATTTTCTCCCCGGCCAGTCTCGGTTCCATGATGGTGAAATCCATGATGGGCTATGCGGTGGCTTTTATCGTGGCAATTTTGGTATATCGCTTTGTCGTAAAAGGCATGGCGCAGTACTTTGCCAAAACACGTCATCATCCGCCAGCGGCCTTCTGGATCGGACTGCAATGGATATCGACCGCTTTCCTGTGGAGCCAGTGGTTGATTCAGGATTTGGCCAACATCTTTGTCTATGTGCCACGTCAGGTGCCGTTTGAATTTCTGGTGTTTGCAATTCTGGTCTTTATTGTACTGTTAGGTATTATCCTGTATCAGCGTGGTGGTGCAATCCAGAAAATTATTGATACCAAGACTGGTGTCACGGATATCCGTTCTGCCACCATCATTGATTTTATCTACGGTGTGATTCTGCTCGTCTTCAAGGAGTGGAGTAATATTCCGATGAGTACCACCTGGGTATTCTTGGGACTGTTGGCCGGTCGTGAATTTGCCATGTCGATGTTCCTGAATGAAGTGAATAAACACCGGACGTCGCGCAATGTCAGCAAAGATGCCATGAAACTGATGTTTGGTCTGGCCATGTCGGTGATCTTGGCGACCACCTTGCCGTGGTTCTATAACTTCGTCACCAACTTTGGCAGTTAAGTCATTGAATTAAAAAAGCGAGCTTGAGGCTCGCTTTTTTGTGTCCGGAGGCTTTAGACCACGAAGCGTTCTGGGCTGTCCAGGTTTTTCAGCGCATTGAAAATATGTGCAGAATGCTCGCAGACGATCAGCTTGGCCCGATGCTGCGGTGGCAGAAAGCCTTCATTCACGGCAATATCCAGCTGGGCAATCAGGGGATCATAAAACTGGTTCACGTTATACAGCATCATCGGTTTTTGGTGCTGGTTCAGCTGTCCCCAGGTGGCAATTTCCAGAATTTCTTCAAAGGTACCCAGTCCGCCCGGCAGCGCGACAAAGGCACAGGCACGTTCTGCCATCAGCGCTTTGCGTTCATGCATGGTTTTGACGATATGCAGTTCAGTCAGTTTGCTATGGGCAATTTCATAATCCAGCATGAATTCGGGAATTACACCGACCGCTTCACCACCGGCTGCGATCATGGTATCAGCCACCTGGCCCATCAGGCCAATGCTGGCCCCGCCGTAGACCAGACCAAAGCCATTTTGCGCCAGATTGGTGGCGAGCTGAATGGCTTTTTCCTGATAGACCGGATTATTGCCCGCACGTGAGCCACAGTACAGGGCCACCAGTGGACGTGTTGCAAGAGGAGATTTATTTTTAATATGTTGTGTCATTTTTACTACGCTATACATGTATTCGATTCACCTTAGCATTTTTTTATTATACGGCTACAGCTTAATGCAAAAATATGACAATTCGATGTATTTTGCGGTTGTTCATTCTGATGGACAGGATGGCTGGTCTTCAACCAAAGCATGAAAACGGATGAATTTCATTTTGTTCTTGATATACTAAAAATCTGTCTTACTACAATAGAACTCACATGGGTAGTCGAAGTTGGCGCTTCAATTTTGTAAAACGCCACAATATCAAGTCTTTAATTCAGGTCGGGTGTACACCTCTATCTCATAGTGCACTGGCATGTGTCTCCCTGCAACACAAGGAGAGCGTGCGATGATTTTTGAATGGATGTCAGATCCGTCTGCCTGGATTGGCTTGCTGACCCTGATTGTGCTCGAAATTGTACTCGGTATTGATAACTTGGTCTTTATTGCGATTCTGGCAGAAAAATTACCGCCGGAACAACGTAATACTGCGCGTATTGTCGGTTTGACGCTTGCTTTAGTCATGCGTCTGATCCTGCTGGCTTCTATTGCCTGGGTAGTGACCCTCACTGAACCCTTATTCCATGTCTTTGATCATGCCTTCTCTGGACGTGACCTGATTCTACTGTTTGGTGGGGTGTTCCTGCTGTTTAAAGGCACCATGGAATTACATGAACGTCTTGAAGCCAAACCGGTGGTCAAAGATGAAAATCCGGTGCATGCCGTATTCTGGATGGTGATTGTCCAGATTGTGGTACTGGATGCCGTGTTCTCGCTGGATAGTGTGATTACTGCTGTCGGTATGGTGAAAGACCTCTCGGTCATGATGATTGCGGTCGTGATTGCTGTAGGGATCATGTTGTGGTCATCCAAAGCCTTGATGGACTTTGTCAATCGTCATCCTACGGTGGTGATCCTGTGTCTTGGCTTCTTGATGATGATCGGCTTCTCGCTGGTGGTCGAAGGTTTTGGTTTCCATATTCCGAAAGGCTACCTGTACGCTGCGATCGGCTTCTCGGTGATCGTCGAGTTTATTAACCAGACCATGCGCCGGAACCAGGAAAAAATGGTGACGACTACGGATCTGCGTTACCGGACTGCTTCTGCAGTCATGCGTATGCTCGGCGGTAAACCGGCTCAGGACAATGACTCTCCGGAACCGGAAGATGTACTGGCAACGCGTGCCTTTGCCGATGAAGTCTTCGATGATGACGAAAATGGTGTCTATCACAGTGTGATGGTGCAGGGCGTATTGGGCTTGTCTGAGCGTCCGGTGAAGTCCGTCATGACGCCGCGTCCTGAACTGGAATGGATTGACCTGGATGAAGATGAAGCCGTCATCAAGACGAATCTGCTTCAGATGAGCCATTCACGTCTGATTGTGGCACGCGGCGAGCTGGACAATATTGCCGGTGTGGTACTGACCCATAAAGTACTGAACGAATATATCGAAACCGGGGTGCTGGATTTCGAGAAACATCTGCGTGAGCCGGTCATTGTGCATGAAAACGCCCAAGTGCTGATGGTGATGGACCAATTGCGTCAGGCGCCATTACAGATGGCGATTGTCCTGAACGAATATGGCTCGATTGAAGGGGTGGCGACGCCGATTGATATTCTGGAAGCGATTGCTGGTGAATTCCCGGATGAAGATGAACTGGAAACTGCAGCGGAAAGCCTGCATGATGGCAGCTTGCTGCTCGACGGTTCTACCGATATCCGTCACGTTTCCTTGCTGATTGGTCGTGACCTGGTGGATGAGTCAGAAGAATATTCAACCCTGTCCGGTTTTATTTTGTTCCACCTTGGCCGTTTACCTGAAAATGGTGAAAAGATCACTGTAGAAGGGCACATCTTTGAAGTGGTCACCATGGACGGGCATAAAATCGACAAGGTGCATATCATCGCGCAGGAAGCGAAAGAGTGAATACGGCACCGCAGCGCTGAGCTGATTTTGCTAAAATAGCCTGCATTGTCGGGCTATTTTTTTGAGAGCTGAAATGTCAGAAGCATGTCCATGCGGACGAGGAATGTATGCAAACTGTTGTCAGCCTTTGCATCAGGGGCACCACACTGCGCAAACGGCCGAGCAGCTGATGCGCTCACGTTATAGTGCCTTTGCCAAGCAGCAGATCGGCTATATACAACAGACCACTGCACCGGGTCAGCAGGCATTTTTAGATATGCCGGCGATTGCCGAATGGAGCTCATCCAATCAGTGGCTTCAACTGGATATTGTCCAAGCCAATGAAAAACTGGACAAGACCCATGCCCTGGTCGAATTCAAAGCGCATTTTCATGATGGACAACAAGTGCAAATACATCATGAAATTTCACATTTTGTGAACAGCAAGGGGCACTGGTATTTTCTGGATCCGACCACAGACCAGCCATTGACCATGAAGCAAGTCTGTATTTGTGGTTCAGGGAAAAAATTTAAGCAGTGTTGTGCGCAATTTTTATAAATTTTCCCTAGATTTGGCTTAGAATAACCCACAACTTAAAGCCTCAGGTGGAAGTAGGGCGATGTTATTGACCGTAATCTATATTATTGCCATTACCGCAGAAGCGATGACCGGCGCATTGTCCGCTGGTCGGCGCAGTATGGACTGGTTTGGGGTCATGATTATTGCCTGTGTAACCGCATTGGGCGGAGGCTCGGTCCGTGATGTCCTGCTGGGGCATTATCCGCTGACCTGGGTGAAACATCCGGAATATCTGGTACTGACCTGTTGTGCGGCCTTTGTCACCATTATGATTGCCAAATGGATGCGTCATTTGCGTAATATCTTCCTGGTGCTGGATGCTCTAGGCCTGATTGGTTTTACTATTATTGGCTGCCAGATTGCCCTGGAAATGGGGCACGGTTTTGTGGTGAGTGCCGTGGCCGGGGTGCTGACCGGGGTTTCCGGCGGTATTTTACGTGACATCTTATGTAATGATGTACCTTTGGTTTTCCGTCGTGAACTGTATGCCAGTATTTCTTTTGTTTCCGTCATTTGCTACTGGCTTTGTAGCACACTCGGTTTGTCCCTTGAAGTCACTATTATTTCCACGCTGATTTTTGGTTTCAGTTTACGTTTGATAGCTATTTACTTTGGGCTGGAAATGCCAAAATTTATCTATAAAGATGATGACGCCCAATCTGCATCCTCTAAGGATGAAACTTAAACACAGTATTTAGATAGCGGGGTAAAATTGCCGCGCTGCCTTATCTCATTGTCATATAAAAACAGTACTGATGATATGCCTGCTGTCATGCAGCTTCTCCCGCACTATCTAGCAGAGATTTACTTATGGATTTAGTTTCCCGGATTCAGCGCTTACCCATTGGTCGCTTCCATTACACCTTGCTGGTGGTGATTGGTCTAGGCTGGATGTTCGATGCGATGGACACTGGACTGATTTCCTTTATCTTGGCCAAAATGGCTGAAGACTGGCAGATGAGTGCCGATCAGAAAAGCTGGGTCGTCTCGATCGGTTTTATTGGCATGGCGATTGGCGCGATCTGCTCGGGTGGACTGGCGGATCGCTTTGGCCGTAAAACGGTATTCGCTTTCACCTTGGTCATTTATAGCTTGGCCACAGCAGCTTGTGCCTTTGCACCGAATTTGACCTGGTTACTGATTTTCCGCTTTATCGTTGGACTGGGGCTGGGTGGACAGTTGCCGGTGGCCGTGACCTTGGTGAGTGAATATATTCCGGCCCAGGTCCGTGGGCGTTTTATTGTCCTGCTCGAAAGTTTCTGGGGCTTAGGCTGGCTCTGTGCTGCGCTGATTTCCTATTTCGTCATTCCAAAATTTGACTGGCATACCGCATTTTTAGTCGGTGGTATTCCTGCCTTGTACGCCATTGTGATCTGGAAAATGGTACCGGAATCGATTCCATTTTTGATCAATCGCGGCCGGATTGAAGAAGCCCAGGCGCTGGTGAAAAAGATTGAAGCCCAGTGCGGGGTAGAAGTGCTGGAAATCTTTCAGGTCAGACCTGTGGCCGAGAAACAAACCATTTCCTTTGCTCAGCTCTGGGCAGGGGGCTATGCTCGCCGCACCCTGATGCTGTGGTTGATCTGGTTCGGTATTATCTTTTCTTATTACGGGATCTTTACCTGGTTGCCAAGTCTACTGGTCAAAGAAGGCTATAGCATCGTGCAGTCTTTTGAGTATGTGCTAATCATGATTCTGGCACAGTTGCCGGGCTATCTGGTCGCCGCATGGCTGGTGGAAAAACTGGGGCGTAAAGCCACCCTTGCTGGTTTTATCGGGATGTGCGCATTATCCGCTTACTTCTTTGGTCAGTCGGGCAGTGTGACCGAGATCGTGATCTGGGGCTGTTTGATGTCCTTCTTTAACCTGGGCGCCTGGGGTGTGCTTTATACCTATACCCCGGAACAGTACCCGACCAATATCCGTGCCTTTGGTTCGGGCTGGGCTGGGGCTATTGGCCGGGTCGGGGGGATTGTTGCCCCCTTTGCGGTTACTCATCTGATGGTACTGCCAGGTGGTTTCAGTTATGTCTTTAGCATGTTTACCGCTGTGTTGCTGGCCGTGGCTGTGGTAATTCTGGTGCTCGGTGAAGAAACCAAAGGTCGCACACTCGAGTCTCTAGATCTATAGAACTGGTGATTTTTTAGTTGATTCCCCTGTCTAAAGTGGATATTTTTACGCCAGAAGACACAATTTGTCGTACTGTGTTAGGTGCTGCCCTTGTGCCGCCCGGCAGTGCGACTTAGCATAAGAAACATTGATACAAATAATGAATTTTTTAGGATTATAGGTTGTTATGACAAGCCTTGCGCATCATGCGACAGAAAACCGTTCCGTAGCAGAATTTACCGAACAGGCTTATTTGAATTACGCCATGTACGTCATCATGGACCGGGCATTGCCACATATCAGTGATGGTCTAAAACCGGTACAACGCCGTATTGTTTATGCCATGAGTGAACTGGGACTGAAATGGACCAGCAAACCGAAAAAGTCTGCCCGTACTGTAGGTGATGTGCTGGGTAAATATCATCCACATGGTGACTCAGCCTGTTATGAAGCCATGGTGCTGATGGCGCAGCCGTTTAGCTATCGCTATCCGTTTATTGAAGGACAGGGCAACTGGGGGTCTCCGGATGATCCGAAGTCCTTCGCTGCGATGCGTTACACTGAAGCCAAGCTGTCACAATATAGTGAGTTACTGCTGTCTGAATTGGGCCAAGGCACCTGTGACTGGCAGGATAACTTTGATGGTTCGATGAAAGAGCCGGTCAACCTGCCGGCACGTGTACCGAATATCCTGTTAAATGGCACCACCGGTATTGCCGTCGGTATGGCGACCGATATTCCACCGCATAACCTGCGTGAAGTGATCAAGGGCACAATTGCGCTAATCCGTAACCCGAATCTGACCGATAGCAAAATTGCGGAATACATTCCGGGACCGGACCTGCCCACCAAGGCAGAAATCATTACCCCGCCGGCAGAATTGCTGAAAATGCAAACCACTGGGCGTGGCAGTTACCGTATGCGCGCGGTATATACGGCAGATAAAAATGAAATCGTGATTACCGAGCTGCCTTATCAGGTCTCGGGCTCCAAGATCATTAGCCAGATTGCCGATCAGATGCAAGCCAAGAAATTGCCTTTGGTCACCGATGTACGCGATGAATCTGATCATGAAAACCCGACGCGTCTGGTGATTGTGCTGCGTTCTAATCGTATTGATGCCGAAGCGGTGATGAGCCATCTGTTCGTAACCACGGATTTAGAGTCTAGCTATCGCGTCAATATGAATATGATTGGTGCGGATGGTCGTCCACAGGTGAAATCGATCCGTCGCATTTTGCTGGAATGGATTGAAATCCGTAAAACCACCGTCACCCGCCGTCTGCAATATCATCTCAACAAGATCGAAAAGCGTCTGCATATACTCGGTGGCTTGATCATTGCCTACCTAAATATTGATGAAGTGATTCAAATCATCCGTGAACAAGATCAGCCTAAACCAGTGCTGATGGAAAGATTTGGCATCGATGAAATTCAGGCTGAAGCCATTTTGGAACTCAAGTTGCGTCATCTGGCCAAGCTTGAAGAAATGGAAATGCGCCGCGAGCAGGCAGAGCTGGAAGCCAAGGCCGCCGAAATCCGTGAGCAGCTGGCCAATCCAGAATCTTTAAAGAGCTTGATCATCAATGAACTCAAAGATGATGCCAAGAAATTTGGTGATGACCGTCGTTCGCCTATCGTAGAACGTGCGGAGGCCGCTGCCATTGATGAAACCGAAATGCTGCCCGCCGATCCGGTCACCGTAGTGTTGTCTGAAGCCGGCTGGATCCGCTGTGCCAAAGGCCATGAGGTGGATGCCGAACATCTGAATTACCGTGCTGGTGACCAGTATTTAAGTCACGCTCAGGGTAAATCCAATCAACGGGTATATGTGCTGGATGAAACCGGGCGCAGTTATGCGCTGGCCATCAATAGCCTGCCGTCGGCGCGTGGTTCCGGTGAACCGCTCAGTTCAAAACTTTCACCAGCCAGCGGTGTAGGCTTTAAACAGATTCTGGTCGCTGAAGATGAGGCGGAAATCTTGGCGGTCAGCAGTAAAGGCTATGGTTTTAAAACCCAGGCCAAACAGCTAGATACCAATGCCAAGGCCGGTAAAGCTTTCCTGACCCTTCCAGAGGGTGCACAGGTCATGGACTTGCAACTGCTGGAAAATAAAACCCATCTGGCCCTATTAAGTTCTGCTGGTCGTCTGTTAGTGATTGATTTAGCTGAATTACCTGTATTGAATAAAGGTAAAGGAAATAAGTTGATACAACTTGAAGAGAAAGATCAAATTTTGTCCATGACAATGTTGAGTCTGGATGAAATAATTCAAGTACTTGCAGGAAATCAGCAAATAAAACTGAAAGGGGATGATCTGCAAAAGTACATGGGTAAACGCGGTTCCAAAGGCCAGCTTTTACCACGTGGATATCAAAAAGCAAATAAACTGTTGATTCAGAGATAAGACTAGCATCCATCAATCGAAATACGTTATATATGAACAACGATTCGACAAGATGGATGCAATATTGCGGATAAAGAAGTTAAAAAATCAGCGCAATATTGAAAAAAACAGTTGAGATTCTAAGGATTATGATTGGAGAGAAGGGCGTTATGGAAAAGATTTGGTTCGCTGAATATGAAAAAACAGGGATTCCACAAACTGTAGAACTGCCAGCAGAAAATACTTCATTAATTGATGTTTTTGAGCATAACTTCCAGAAATTTGGCTCACGTGATGCCTTTATCTTTATGGATAAAGTAATGACTTTCAATGAGCTGGAAGAGGCGAGCCGTAAATTTGCAACATATTTACAAAGTTTGGGTCTTGCAAGGGGAACACGTGTGGCAGTGATGATGCCGAACGTGCTGCAATATCCAGTTGTTGCATTGGGGGTATTTCGTGCAGGTCTGGTCTTGGTCAATGTTAACCCGCTGTATACCTCACGTGAACTTGAGCATCAGCTGAATGACTCTGGTACAGAAGTACTGGTCATTGTTGAAAACTTTGCCTCTGTCTACCAGGCGATTCTGGGTAAAACACCAGTGAAACATGTGGTGGTTGCCTCAGTCGGGGATATGCTGGGTACCTTAAAAGGCACACTGGTGAACTTTGTGCTGCGTTCGGTGCGTAAACAGATTCCGGCATGGGATATTCCGGGTCATATCAAATTTAATAGCGCACTGAATAAAGTGAGCCCAAGCAATTACAAACGTCCTGAGCTGACTTTAAGTGATACTGCGGTACTGCAATATACCGGTGGTACTACTGGTGTGTCCAAAGGTGCTGAACTGACGCATCGCAACCTGGTTGCGAACATGCTGCAATGTGATGGCATTTTCCAGAGTAAGTTTGGTGCGCAAGATGGTCAGCCTGATGACCGGATCTTCTGTGCATTACCGCTCTATCATATCTTTGCTTTCATGGTCTGTGCGCTTTACGGGATGTATAAGGGTCAGGCCAACGTGCTGATTCCTAACCCACGTGACTTACCAGCCGTGATTAAAGAATTACGTAAATATCAGCCAAGCTTCTTCCCGGCCGTGAATACTTTGTTCAATGCCTTGGTGAACAATGAAGAATTCAAACAGCTGGATCACAGCAAATTGAAAATGGCGATGGGCGGAGGGATGGCTGTCCTGCCTTCGACTGCTGAAGCCTGGAAGAAAATTACCGGAACCAATATCATTGAAGGCTATGGTCTGTCAGAAACTTCTCCAGTCGCGACGGCAAACCCGCCAATGTCGCAAGACTTTAGTGGCACCATTGGTATTCCATTACCATTGACTGAAGTGGCAATTCTGGATGATGACGGTAATGAAGTGGCCTTGGGTGAACAGGGTGAAATTTCAATCCGTGGTCCTCAGGTCATGAAAGGTTACTGGAACCGTCCGGATGAAACTGAAAAAACCATGCACAATGGCTTCTTCCGTACCGGTGATATCGGTGTGATGAATGAAAAAGGCTATGTGAAAATCGTTGACCGTAAAAAAGATATGATTTTGGTATCTGGTTTCAACGTTTATCCATCAGAAATTGAAGAAGTAGTGGCTAAACATCCGAAAGTGCTGGAAGTGGCTGCTATTGGTGTCCCTGATGAGAAATCAGGTGAAGTGCCGAAACTATTCGTGGTGAAAAAAGACCCATCTTTAACCACTGAAGAAGTGCTGGCATTCGCCAAAGAAAATCTGACCGGTTATAAACGTCCACGTTATGTGGAGTTTATGGATGAATTGCCAAAATCTAACGTCGGTAAAATCCTGCGTAAAGATCTACGCAAAACCGCTTAAGAGCTTGTCTAGTCCTGAAATAGGTTGACACTTATTTTTAATAAAACGCTCGATGTACTTCATCGGGCTTTTTATAGTTTAGGGCCTGATGTGGCCTGTAATGATTGTAGATACGAATCGAATCGGCCACCCACTTTTTTGCTTCATGCAAATCCTTAGGCTTACGAAGTAAATACTCATTTTTTAGTATGCCATTTACTCGTTCAGCTAAGGCATTTTGGTAACAGTCATAGCCATCTGTCATCGAACAGGTGATGCCATATTTCGCATGCACTGCTTGATATAGTTTGGAACAGTACTGTATTCCTCGATCAGAATGATGAATGAGATCGCCTACATTATGCCTTTGTTTCAATGCCTGCTTATAGGCTTGCAATACCGATAAAGTCGTTAAGTCAGTATGGACATGATAACCAACGATCTTTCTCGAACAGGCATCTGTGACTAAGCTTAGATATGCCTCGCCATGTTGCAGAGGTAGGTAAGTAATATCAGATACCCAAAGTTGTTCAATGCACTCCACTTTCAATTGCCCATTCTTCACCAAATTAGGGTGACAATAAAAGTGGTGATGGCTCTGTGTTGTCTTGTGATATGTGCGTTTCGGTCGTATCAAGAGTCGATGTTCTTTCAGTAACTTAAACAGATGATCACGACCAACCTGCATGTGGGCTTGATGTTGCAATAAATAATGTAATTTACGTGTGCCAATACGTGGATGTAAGGTACGTTGTAAATGCACATGTCGAAGAATCAAGCGATCTTGATCTGCTTTTAAAGCCGCGTGTTTACACTGCTTATAGAATGCCTGTCGACTAAAGCCAGCATATCGACAACATTGTGAAACGCTTAATCCTACTTCTTTTGGCTTTTGGCAGATGATATGCCTCTTGGCTTTTTTACGATTTTTACTCCGTATTCTTTCTCAAGCACATCAATGACTGCTTCAAAGAATTCGGCTTTTCTCTGAGTATCAAGCAATTCCTTTTCTAATTGCTTGATACGTTGTTCAGGTGTTAAAGGATGTGGGTCAGACATGGGCTGTCCTCCATTTGAAAAAGGTGTGCCTTTACTCCAATCTAACCTACCATGCTTTCGAAGCCAAACTAAAACAGTGGAACATCCTTGGATGCCATATCGATCTTGAGCTTGTTTATAAGTTATTTCACCATTTTCAACTTGGTCAACAACTGACAATTTAAAAGCAAGGCTATAATCTCGTTGAGTTCTCTTAATGATTGTTTTCATTACACTCTTCAAATTTAAGTTTAGAAAGTGTCAACTTTATTTAGGATGGGACAGCTGAAACATAAAAAGCGCCGTCAGGCGCTTTTTTTAATGGCGACAGATTTATGCCTGAGGAGGGCGGTTTTTTTCCATCCATAAGCGATCCCAGTAACGACGGCCAATACTGGTAATACTGATAAATGCCAGCATGGTGAGAAACTGACGGTTAAAACCGGTGCGGTTAAAATAACCATAACTGAGCAGATTATCGATCAGGCAATAGACCGCCAGAATACTTAGCCAGTGCCATAGGGTATAACGTTTGATTCCTACGGCATAAAAGCAGATCCACAGCATGATAAAACTGAATAGGGCTGACCAGATATTCAGATTGGCGCACATGATACTGAGAAAGAAGGCCACGATCGGAAACACAATTTTCAGCACACGATCTAGCTGTAACTGGTGTAGACGCTGACGTTCTAGTACATCCAGCATTTCTTTTTGATCGGGATTGAGCATAGTGCATCCTTATACAGTTGCGAAAACACCCTATTTAACAAAATTTATTCACGAAATGCCATGCTATGATACAGATAAAATTTTCATGAGAAGAATCAGATGCACAGCATTAGTGGGGTTATCTATCTCATTTTAGCGGCTTGTCTGCTGCCTTATGTGTTTACCGGCATTGCTAAAAAAGCAGGCGGCTTTAAAGCCAAAGATAACCAGAACCCACGTGACTTTCTGGAGCAGTCGAGCGGACTGGCGAAACGCGCCGATGCCGTGCAAAAAAACAGTTTTGAAAGTTTACCTCTCTTTCTTGCTGCGATCCTGATGGCAGAATATTTGGTCATGCCCGAGAAACTGATGATGACTTTTGGCGTCGGTTATCTGATTTTTCGCGTGTTGTATGGCATCTGTTATTTAGCCAACTGGGCCACCTTACGTTCAATCATGTGGCTGCTGTCGATGTTATGCCCGATTATGCTCTTGCTGATGATTATCAGGCAGCTATAAGCCTGTCGAAGGATCAATCGCCTGATTTACAGTTCAATATTTTTAAATCAAAAAAAATCTGCAAAAACCGTTATAATTGTCGCGGTTTTTTAAAGATATAACTTGTTAAAGAGTGATGCTATGAGCTACAGCAATATCCCAGCGGGTAAAGATGCACCAAATGACATTTATGTGATCATCGAAATTCCTGCAAATGCAGCACCAATCAAATACGAAATCGATAAAGATTCTGACGCGCTATTTGTAGACCGTTTCATGGGTACAGCAATGTTCTACCCAGCAAACTACGGTTATGTACCAAATACACTTTCTTTAGACGGTGACCCACTAGACGTATTGGTGGTAACGCCACATCCAGTAGAGCCAGGTTCTGTGATTCGCTGCCGTCCTGTGGGCAAACTGAACATGGAAGATGACGGTGGTATTGATGCGAAACTGGTTGCAGTTCCACACGACAAATTGACTCCAATCTACAAAGATGTTCAAGAATATACGGATCTTCCTCCTTTATTGATCAGCCAAATTGAACATTTCTTCCAGCACTACAAAGACTTGGAACCAGGTAAATGGGTCAAGCTAAGTGGTTGGGAAGGTGCGGATGTTGCAAAACAGGAAGTCCTAAGCTCAATCGCAGCTTATGCAGAAGCAAACAAATAATTAATTGGCTTTCCCATTTAAGCCTTTAACTTTGTTAAAGGCTTAAACAAAAAAACCTGCACAATATGCAGGTTTTTTTATTGGCTTTAATCTTCTGGAAATTAGAATAATTTCACAGGAATGTCTAACCAGATACGCCATTCATTGGTGTCACCAATGTAGTTACCTGCTTGGTAGTTATCACTTGCACGGTAATATGAGTGACGAAGACGCAAGCTGGCATCTTTGGCAAAGCCAGATTGAGCCGTATATTTAACCTGGTTAAAGAACTCACGTTCTTGTCCGTCTTTAGCCGAGTTATTCACATTGATGTCCCAGCCATAAACATAAGCTGTGGTCCAGTTCAGACCAGGTAAACCATGGTTCTTAAAGTTATAGCTGTACTGGAGCTGTACTGATTTTTCATCATTACCAATAAAGTCAGACAGGTATGAGTTAGGCAGATAGATGGATTGTGCGCCATCTGCATTTTCACCATAGTCATAACCGGTATTACCTGTATTTTGTTGGTAAGCCAGCATTACGTTATGAACATCTTTATTATAGGTTGTAGAGACTGCCCAAATAGAGTTTTGACGATCATCAGTGCGATTGGCCGGTGTTTCAGAATACGTACGACCGTTTTTATCCCATTCTGTATGATAGCCACTGAAATCATGCGTTAAGCTACTATCTTCTGTTAAAGCATAAGTATAGTTTGCATTCACGTAATGACGATCTAAACGGTCTTTAATATCTGTACCATAATAAGAAGCATTCAAGGCATCACTAAACTTATATTTCGCACCCCAAACTACAGCACTGTCTAAATGGCGTCCATCACTATTAATTTGATCTGAATATTGGTTTTTAGTGAATTTACCCGCAATTACGTTAAGGTTCTCAATTTCATTGCTTTCAACCAGTACCCCTTCAAAGTATTCAGGAACCAGACGTGCAGTATTTGAAGCCAGCACTGGAATATCCAGAATCTGGGTACCATAGGTTGCAGTTGTATTCGATACACGTGCTTTAACATAAGCACCACCACGTGCCCAGTGGTCATAAGTGTCGCCCACACCTTTGGTAAATTCGCCGTCAGCATTGAAACCTGATTCACGTGGAATCATGCCATTACCAGCGTTTTTATTTTGTCCTAGTTTCACCGATGCATCACCAATGATACCGGCACCAAAACCTACCACACCTTGGGTAAAACCAGAATCCAGTTTAAACATAGCGGTTTGCGCTGCTGAGCTTGTATCATCAACACCATTTTTTTTATCGCGGTGTAAATAACCGGTACGGAATAAAACTGTACCTTGAGCATCTTCCACAAAGCCTTTGGCTTCACTTTGTTCGCTTGCAGAGGCTGTAGAAATTAAAGCAGCTTGTACCAAGACTGCTAGAGCTAGTTTTTGTGTATTTAACATGGGGAGAGAGCCTCATATATGTTTTTTGGTTCTGCATTTGGGTAAGCAACTTGCAGAAATTAACCGAATTGTATAATTAATCAGATCAAAAATATCGTTTTTATGTCTTTTTTTAAACTAAAGTTTAGTTTTTTTAATCGAATATTCATAATGATACGATATGATTTATACTTATTTTTTTATAAAAAATAAAAATACAATAAAAACAATGAGATAGTATTTGATAATGATAATTAATCACATTTTAATTGTGAAGGTCAGGTTGCATAATACCTGTTGATTTTTTTGATCTCATTTTTTATTTAAGTTTCTAGTATTTATTTTTATCTATTTTTAATTCATTTTGAATATTTCTCAGCACTTTAAGGACCAAATTTATAACGATGAGTGCGCTTTTTTTACTGTAAAACTTTTGATGAAAATTTTATTATTCACGCTTTAATATGATAAAGCCCATTTTATTGTCGGGCTCCAAAGGTGGATATGTCTCAATTTCCCCAATTCAGCTTAGTTATGCTGCTGGCTGCCATGACCACAGTGACTTGTGCTCACGCAACAGCAGTGGATCAACAGGGTGAACTCAGTGCAAGTATCGGAGTCGTAAGCAAATATATTTACCGTGGCGGTGAAGAAAATGATGAGCCTGCGCTGCAATTGGGACTGGAGTATGCCTATAACAGTGGTCTGTTTATGGGCTATTGGGGTTCAACTTTAGCGTATGATCCTTCAGATGAAGCAGAATCACATGGTTTTGAACATGACTTTTATTTTGGTTATGGCCGTGAACTGAATGAACACTGGAGTTATAAATCTCAATTGCTGACGTATTACTACCAGAAGGGTGGCACGGTTTATAGTGAAGATCGCAGAGATGATCGCCGTACCACAGGTTTTGAACTGCTCAATGATGTGAGCTATAAAAACCTGACCATGGGTCTTGGGGTGATGCTGGCTGATGTCAGTTATGCCAACGCTGGAGACATTTATCTCAGTGCGGCATACAGCCATCCTTTAGCGCGAGATTTCAGCCTGAATACCTCAGTAGGTGCGTCTATTTACAATGACCGTCATGATGACCAGTTACTTGTTACTACAGAAAGTCTGGCCTTGAATGAAGTCCGGATCGGGGTGAGTAAAACGATGGCTGAAAAAGTCGATTTAAGTCTGGACTATGTCTATGGCGGAGAAGATCGTGAAGGCAATGATCTGGATGAACATGTGGTGATGGGGCTGAATTTTAATTTTTAGACCCCATTGAGCACTGTCGCAAGTGCATAATATTGCATAAATATTGTGCACTTTTTTTTGGCATAAAATTCTCCTTGAGATAAAAACAGCCTTAAAAAGTGGCAACTTGTAAGTGAATATTTAGGCGGATCCAGAAGTGCCGTTAGGGCTTTTGTTTTGCATTTTTTGCTTATTGAACTCTAAAATTCAGCCTCACTTCATTTTTTATTTCTCAAATTTTTAATTAAAAACAAATATTTAAGTTGTTTTAAAAGCTTTATCCCATCAAGCGGGTTTTCTTTTTTAAGGATTGGCATAGCTATTGCAAAGTTTCCATTGAGTTTAATACACAACAAAAATGTCTGCGGACAAGTTGGGGGAATCAATCCATGAAATTCACGTTAAAAGCTATAGCAATGGCAGCAGTCGCTTCAGCATCCAGTTTTACTTTTGCAGATGAACCTACATCTCCGCATTCGGTATCTGGCAATATCGGTGTGTTATCTAGCTATAATTTACGGGGTAACACGGCAGTACCAGAAAATGATAAAGTCACCCTGCAAGGTGGTTTAGATTATAGCCATGCTACCGGTTTTTATGCCGGTTGGTGGACGTCTACGCTGGATGGCGATGATGCTTATCCTGGCCAGACCAATCCGATGGAACACGATTTCTATGTTGGCTATAACGGTAGTATTAACGATGAGTTAGGGTTTACTGTAGGAACCACTTACTATTATTACTATGATATTGATACTTCAGATGCCAATGGTTTTGAACTTTTACTCGGCCTAAATTACAAAGACTTTGGCGTCAGCGCACAAACTTTATTAGAAGATACGTTGTGGGGAAATGCGGGCGATACCTATTTCAAAGCCACCTATAGCTACCCTTTACCGAATGATTTTAGTCTGGATACTGCTTTGGGCTTACATACGTATGAAAAAAATGGAGATTTTGTTAAAGGTTCAACCGAAAGTTTTAGTTTCCGTCATTTTGATGTGGGCTTAAGCAAAGCCATTGGTGATTCAGGTGTCACGGCAAGCCTGAACTACATTTTTGGTGGTAATGACCGTTTTGATGAAAACTTCAAAAATAAAGCTGTGCTGGGTTTAGCCTATAGCTTCTAAGGGTAAGGTTTTCTGATCCATAGCTTTAGAAAGGCGACTTTAAAGTCGCTTTTTTATGGTCTGAGAAATTTAACTGTGTTGTCCGCGGTAAGACAAGGCTTCGGATAGATGCTGAGTCTGAATCTCAGGGCTTTCAGACAGATCGGCAATGGTTCTCGCCACCCGTAATACTCGATGATAAGCCCGGGCAGACAGGTTTAATTTCTGTTGAGCCGTTTCAAGCATCTGAGCCGCCAAAGGGTTGAGGGTCGCGAATTGTTCTAGCTGCTTAGGGCTTAAACTCATATTCAGCCTGTGCTGTCTTTGCATTTGCAGTTCATAAGCCGCAATGACCCGCTTTCTGACACTGGCAGAATTTTCAACGGCTTGGGTACTCTGTAACTCTTGGACCTGAAGTGGCGGAACATCAATATGCAAGTCAATCCGATCCAGTAAAGGCCCTGAAATCCGGTTTTGATAACGTTTGATCATTTCTGGAGAACATTGACAGCGAATATCCTGATTAAAGGCATAACCGCAAGGACAGGGATTCATAGCGGCAATAAGCTGGAAGTTGGCTGGAAAAGTAATCTGTCGGGATGCCCGTGAAATCACAATTTCTTTGGACTCTAACGGCTGACGTAACACTTCCAGTACCTTACGATCAAACTCTGGCAGTTCGTCCAGAAACAGCACGCCCAGATGTGCCAAGGTAATTTCACCCGGTTTTGGATGTGAACCTCTGTCATTTACAATAATAGAAGCTAGTGGCATTATATAAATTCAGCTAGTTGCATGTCGTTTTGTACAGAAATAAAA
>CANQWW010000035.1 GCA_947627655.1 uncultured Acinetobacter sp.
GGAGACTTCATTATGAGCAACTCAACTTCTACCCCAAACACTGGTTTAAGCTACAAAGATGCAGGTGTCGACATTGAAGCGGGCGACGCGTTAGTCGACCGAATCAAATCTGTCGCAAAGCGCACTACCCGTCCCGAAGTCATGGGCGGTCTTGGTGGCTTTGGCGCGCTTTGTAAAATCCCTAAAGGTTATGAAGAACCTGTTCTCGTATCTGGCACAGATGGTGTTGGTACAAAATTACGTTTAGCACTGAATTTAAACCGTCATGACACAATTGGTCAGGATCTGGTGGCCATGTGTGTAAACGACCTTCTCGTTTGTGGTGCTGAACCACTGTTCTTCCTGGACTACTATGCAACGGGTCACTTGAATGTAGACGTTGCAGCCAATGTCGTGACTGGTATCGGTGCTGGCTGTGAACTTGCAGGCTGTGCTCTGGTTGGTGGTGAAACTGCTGAAATGCCAGGCATGTATGAAGGCGAAGACTATGATCTGGCCGGTTTCTGTGTCGGTGTAGTTGAGCAAAGCAAAATTATTGATGGCTCTAAAGTCAAAGCGGGTGACGTTTTAATTGGTGTGGCTTCTTCAGGTGCACACTCAAACGGTTACTCTCTTCTTCGTAAAATCCTCGATGTGAAAAACGTTGATTTAACCCAAACCATCGATGGCCGTCCACTTGCTGACGTGGCCATGGAACCGACCCGTATTTACGTTAAACCAATTCTTGAACTGCTCAAACAGGTCGATGTACATGCCATGGCACACATCACGGGTGGCGGTTTACCAGGTAACTTACCTCGCGTATTGCCAAACGGCGCTCAAGCAGTGGTCAATGAATCTTCTTGGGAATGGCCGGAACTGTTCAAACTACTACAACGTGAAGGCGGTGTAGAACAGTTTGAAATGTATCGTACCTTTAACTGTGGTGTAGGCATGGTACTGGTGGTGGATGCTGCAGATGCAGACAAAACTGTAGAATTACTCAACAGTTTAGGCGAAAAAGCATGGGCCATGGGTCACATCGCTGAAAATGCTGAATCAGTTGCAGGCGCTGACGAAAAAATCCGTGTGATCTTCGCATAATTTCGCATGATCAAAATTGCTGTTCTTGTTTCAGGCAGTGGATCGAATCTGCAAGCCTTGATCGATGCTAATCTGTCAGGGCAAATTGTCGGGGTGATTTCCAACAAGCCTGAAGCATATGCGCTGCAACGCGCACAAAATGCCAAGATTCAAACTGCCGTGATTGAGCACAGACAGTATCGGAGTCGGGAAGCCTTTGATGAAGTAATGCATCAACAATTGCTGGATTGGGATGTTGATTTAGTCGTGTTGGCTGGCTTTATGCGAATTTTAAGTGAAAAATTTGTCAAAGCCTGGGAAGGGAAAATGCTGAATATTCACCCTTCTCTTTTGCCGCATTATAAAGGTATGCATACCCATCAACGTGTGCTGAACACTGGTGATGTCTTGCATGGTTGTACCGTACATTATGTCACTGCGGAACTGGATGCCGGGCAAGCGCTTGCACAAGGCGTGCTCAAAGTATCTCATCATGATACGGTAGACAGCTTAGCCAGTCGCGTGCATGTCCTGGAACATCTGATTTACCCACAAGTGGTGGAATGGATTTGTAACGGGAGCATCCAGCATACCGACAGTGGCGTCCGTTACCGTGGTCAGCCTATGCTTGAACCATTGCAACTTTGTAAGCTCTAAGCAGTATTCAATAAAAAACGCATCCTCGGATGCGTTTTTTTGTATTCTGTTCACTTATTTTTGCGATTATTTAAGAACGCGACTGTTTAAGAATCAGTTGTTGAATCAGGTCAGCCACCATAACAGGATGCTCCAGAGGGAACATATGTCCACCTGGCGTTACTGTAAATGGAATACCAAATTTCTTCTGGATTAAAGTTGGAAACCGCTTTTTATGGAAGAGACTTTCCTCACCCACCACCACATGCATGGGTAATTGCACTTTTGCTTGGGGTAGCCACCAAAGTGAAGGATTGGTGCGGAAAATATTGACTTCATCCATCTTTGGAATGCTCAGGGTCACCCCACCTCGAACAGGATCATCGGTTAAGGCATGCTCAATATAGGCTTGGAAACAGGCAGCATCAAAGTCCTGATAAAACCCTTTGGGTCTTAACAGTTCAGCAGCCTGCGCTCTAGACTCCCAGTGATCACGACGGCGTAACGATAAGGCTGCGGGTGACATGCTATCCACCTGCTTGAGCTTAAATACTTTGGCCAGGTGCAGAAACAAGGAAGATGGCCCCATAATCAGGGGCGGGTCCAACATGATCACCTGTTCAAATAATTCAGGGCGCTGGCGTGCTGCCATCATTGTCAAAGCACCGCCCAGTGAATGGCCCAGTCCAATGACCTTCCGCCCCTTGGCCTGCCGAACAATGCTATCAATCACCTGCTGGGTCAGGCTTGCCCAGTGATTATCAATCGGATAACGTTTGTCCGGCCCCAGCAAAGGCACATGAATGATCTCATAATCATGCTTTAAGTGATCAAAGAGTTTTTGATATACCCGGGACGGCACGCCATTGGCGTGCGCAAAATGAATCATCGGTTTCATTGTAATTTAGCTTGACTCTCTGTGCTCAGCTTCTGTGCCACCGAGGCCGCAATTCCTTCACCGAAAGAAGCTCCCATACGGCCTAGAATCGATTCAAATGGACTGTATTCAATCGTATAGTTCAAGGCTTTATCGGTTTTTAGTTCACGTTTCAGGGTCTGCAAGCTACCAATACGGTCTGCAATACCGAGTTGCACCGCTTGGTCACCTGTCCAGAATAAGCCGGAGAAAATGGCCGGATCATTAGACTTCAGTTTAGTGCCACGCCCCTGTTTGACGGCATTAATAAAGTGTCCATGTACATTATCCAAGACGCCTTGAACATGTACTTTTTGTGCCGGATCGACGGGTTGCGTCATCGAAAGTAAGGCTTTATTTTCCCCGGACGTCATGGTGCGGTCTTCAACCCCCAGCTTCTGCAAGAGCTGATTCACGCCATAATTCGGCATGATTACGCCAATCGAACCCACCAGACTCGATGGATTGACAATAATTTCATCGGCTGCTGAAGCAATATAATAGGCCCCAGATGCGCCAGTATCCCCAATCACGGCATACAGCTTTTTCTCAGGATACTGTTTTTTCAGATACTGAATTTCCTGCCAGATTTCATCAGACTGGACCGGTGATCCGCCTGGTGAGTTGATATTCAGAACCACGGCCTTGGCCTGCTTACTGGCATAAGCCTTTTTCAGCGACTTAATGGTGTTATTACTATTTACACTCTGTTTATCCGCTGCAATCATGCCAATAATATCGACGACAGCTAAATGCTGGTCTGAAGTTTTTGTAGCATCCGTCGAGGCTGTGCTACAGCTTTTGCCCATCACCACAAGAATAAACAGCAAATAGGCAAAAGTTAGAAATTTAAAGAAAATACCCCAACGGCGTGCCCGTCGCTGCTCTTCTACTGAAGCAAGTACCGCTTTTTCCAGCAGTTTCCATTCGGGTCCGCTCGGTTGTTGAGGCTGCGGACTTTGTTGTATTTGATTTTCAGGTTTTGGTGGCCAATCGGACATAAACAATCCAACACATAAATGATCTTGTGCCCATTATATACACCGATTGGAGTAATTCTGTCTAAATCAACAGTTTTATCCTATAATAAATTTCAATTATCCTTTTTATTCACGATTAATTTAAATTCAATGACTGAACCAAGCTCAAAGAATTCAACTTACGGTTTACTTAAATTTGTCAGCCGACTTCCGCTTCCGGTCACGCGCTTTATGGCGAGTAGCTTGGCAGGTATCGTAAATTTCTTGAAAATCTCCAAGACCTCTGAATCGATTCGATTTAACCTAAAAATTGCATTGCCTGAGCTGTCTGAACAAGAACGCGAAAGAATTACTCGTGCTGCGATTCGCAATGAATTGATGTCTTATTTTGAGTTTTTCAGCATTTGGGGCGCCAAGAATGCAGAGAATATTCAACGGGTTCATCGTGTAGAAGGTGAGCATCTGTTGCAGGAAGCTCTGGCTGCCCAGAAAGGACTGGTGTTGGTCGTGCCACATTTTGGCACCTGGGAAGTGATGAATGCCTATATCGCCCAGCATACCCAGATGAGCATCATGTACAAGCCGGTCAAAGACCCGGCTGTAGATGAGTTTGTCCGTGAAGCCCGTAGTCGTGAGCAAGCGACTCTCCTTCCTACCGATGAAACCGGAGTGCGTCAGATTTTCAAAGCCCTGAAACAAGGCGGTACGACGGTCATTCTGCCCGATCATACGCCTACGGTAGGCGGTGAATATGTTCCTTTCTTTGGTGTGCCTTTAAGCTCGAGTAATTTGACGGCCAAATTAATTCAGAAGACCAAAGCCAAATGCCTGTTCCTGTATGCCATGCGTAATCAGGATGGTGGCTTTGATATGTTTATCGAAGCGCTGGATGAGCAGATTTATAGTGTCACACCGAACCAAGGAACTGAAATTATCTTTAAAAAAATGGAGCAGTTGATCCAGCATCATCCTGAACATTATCACTGGAGCTATAAACGCTTTAAAGCCCATGAAGCGTTGGGTGGCGAGATTTATCGTATTTCCCAGGACGCAGCCTTGGACAAAGTCAACCATTTGCGTCAGACCTATCAAGCGGAACAGCAGCAGCTGGCTGTTGAGACAGATCAAAATATCGCACCCACTCAGGTGAATGTCTAGACTATTCCCGTTGTAGCCATTTATAGCGGCTTCGATATGTGTCGAGCTGTATTTCTCCCTGTGGATTTTGGGCAAATACCAGGCTTCCCTGCTGTGCAGTATGCAAGAATGGAATACCAAGCGCCTGTAATCGTGCCTGAGTCACTGCACTTGGATGTCCATAGCGATTAAAACGTCCAGCTGAAGCGATGGCCAGTTTAGGCCGGTAATGTTGTAAAAACTGATAAGCCGAACTGTGACGGCTGCCATGATGGCCTAATACCAGGACATCGACCTTTAAATCAGGATACTGTTTCAGTAATTGATACTCGGTTTCCCAACCCGCATCTCCCATCAACAGGAAATTCTGGTACGGCCAGGCATTTTTAATCTGAAGATGCAGTACACAAGAGGATTCATTCCGGATAACAGCGACCTGAGATAATGTTTCAGCTTTTGGTGACAATACTTGAAAATAAACCTGTTGATTCCAATTCCAGCTTTGACCTTGCTGACACAGTTTTGTCTGCAGATCCTGCTGGGGTTCAAGTGGCTCATTGCTGATTAACTCTCTGACTGGCAAGCGGTCACGAACATGAATATAAGCCCCACTATGATCCTGATCCAAATGGGTCAAGATGAGCTGATCCAAGCGGCTTACACCTTGTACCGACAAGAACGGTAAAATAATCTGCTCACCGACACTAAAACGGCTTTCATCAGGATTCCCGCCGGTATCGACCAGCATACTGTACTGGCCTTGACGGACGAAAATCGCCTGCCCCTGCCCCACATCAAGTACCATCAGCTGAAACAGAGAGTGCTGTATGGGCAATGCGATGACAGGGACGAGACCACAAGCAGCCCAAGCTTTAGGCACCAGCCCTGGAGGAATAAAGAGGATGAACAAGATCAGTACGCTAAGCATCAGCATCCACGGGGTCATCGCAACAGGAATCAAGCTGGGCGAAAAAAACTGATCCAGCAACTGCAAAAAGCCCAGCAATATCCCGATCAGCACATCATTGAGCTGAAATATCCAGCTGGCCACAGGTTCCGCAATAAAGAAAAAGACCGCTGCCATAATATCCAGAGGCACAATCAATAGGCCAATCCAGGAAATGGCAAATAAATTACTCAGCGGTGCAATCCAAGCCAGCTGTTTAAAGAAAATAATCATCAACGGAAAGAGTGCAATAAATATTTTCCACTGCGATTCAAACAAAATTTTGCCTGCATACATCAGACGGTGTCTTAAACTCGGTATTTCTCCATGCTGTTGTCTTTCCAGAGTCTGATAGATTCTGAGCAACACCAGACAGGCACCATAAGACAGCCAGAATGCGGCAGATAAAATACTGAAAGGATCAAATAACAATAAGAGAGCCGCACTGAAAAGCAGTAGTTTCAAAGGCTGTAGCGACTGCCTGAGCCAGATTGCCAAGGTGACAATGCCACAGATCAGTAAGGTACGCAGGGCCGGAATTTCAAAGCCGACAAAAGCACCATACAACACGACACAGCCGAGAAACGGGATGCTGAGAAAGTATTGTCGAGGCCATTTCAGGTAAAGATGTGGCAGCAATCTGCCAGTCAGAAACTGTAAACTGGCACAAAAAATCAAAGCGAAGATCACCACATGTGGTCCAGAGATCGCCAGCAAGTGACTCATACCCAAACGTCGAAACTGCTGCTCGGTTGCCGGGTCGAGCAAGCTTTCATCGCCAGTCAACAACGCTAACATTAACCCCTTATGACGGATCGGTTGCTGATAAATAAAGCCTCTCAGTTCCAGGCGTTTCTGTTCAATCCAAAGTAACAGCTGTGATCTCAAGCGTTGCTGGACTTGGAGGTGTGCAGCAAAGCCCAGTGCATAAACCTCCTGTTCAGTTAAAGCTTGAATCTGTTGTATTCGAAAGCCTGCCATCAAGTTTTGCTCCAGATACCATTTTTCGATATCGAAAGCCCCGGGTGTGGCATAGGCATGTGCAGGGCGCACTTCTCCAGATAAACGGTAATAATGACCTAATTGCAAGGCTTCGGAAGCAGCCGATACCTGCCCCACTCCTGCATGCTTAAGTGAACCCAGCCATTGCACCACCCGACCATCGGGCTGAAGCACCTGTAAAGGCTGCTGAATACTCTGCGTACTAATCTTATTGAGCTTTGCAATATAAACCACAATATCTTGGTGTTTGAGCTCTTTTTCCACCTGCTGTAAGCGGCGCTCCATCGACTGGTTGGCAAAACCTTGCCCCAATAGAAAGCTCATCCCAATAGAAAGACTGATCAGGAAAAAACGTGGTGTAATTTGATGAAATCTGGCAAGAAATAAGCGGTAAATTAACAACCAAACCAACATGCTGAAACATGCTGCTCCTGCTGAAACCTGATATTCAGTATTTCCCCATTGCATGGTCATCAGACCAAGAATCCAGCCAAAACAGAGCCATTGCAGCATGATTTTTTATTTTTAATTGTTATGATTCTTTAAAAGCATCATAAAGCCCACCGCAGTGAGCTTCAATCAAAGAGGATTATTCCAGTATTCTGCTCATGCAGTGCATGAGTTGACCAAACACCACATTAATCATTTACCCACAAACCGTCCTGCATATGCAAAATTCGATCTGCCGACTTGGCCAGCTGTTCGTCATGGGTCACGATCAACATCGCCATATTAAATTCCTGACGTAATTCGGTCAGTAATTCAAAAATCTTCATGGCCGTTTTGCGATCCAGGTTACCGGTCGGTTCATCGGCCATCATTAATTTAGGCTTGCCAACCAAGGCACGTGCCATGGCCACACGTTGCCGCTCACCACCAGAAAGCTCACCCGGTTTATGGGTCAAACGGTGGGTTAAACCGACACGTTCCAGCAAATATTCTGCTTGCGATTTAACATCCTTGAATTTGGTGCCTTTACGCAGCATCAGCGGCATGGCGACATTTTCCAGTGCGGTAAATTCTGGCAACAAATGATGGAACTGATAGACAAAGCCCAGATGTTCATTACGTACATAGCCACGTTCTGCTTCTGAAAGTGTATCCAAGCGCTGGCCATTGAGCATTACTCTGCCAGAAGTAGGACGGTCTAAACCACCGAGAACATGTAATAAGGTACTTTTGCCCGAACCACTGGAACCGACAATCGACACAAACTCACCGGCCTGAACCTGGAGCGACAAGCCGCGAATCACCTCTACGGTCGACTTGCCATCGGTAAAGGATTTCTGGATATTCTCGGCTTCTAGAATCAGCTTACTCATAACGTAATGCCTCCGCAGGCTGAATTTTCGCTGCACGCAAGGCAGGATAGATCGTCGCGACAAAACTTAAGCCCAATGACAAGGCGACAATCACCGCCACATCTTGCCAGCGCAAATAAGACGGCAAATAGTTAATAAAATAGGCATCAAACATATTCAAGCCCAGCGTATTGTTAATCCAGCCGATGAAACTACTGATACTGGTCGCAGCAATAATGCCCAGGATAGCGCCGGCACACGTACCAATCACGCCAATTACCGTGCCTTGCACCATAAAGATTTTGGTAATGGTGGCAGGTGAAGCCCCTAAAGTTCGCAGAATGGCAATATCAGATTTTTTATCCGTCACGACCATGACCAGTGAGGAGACAATATTAAATGCAGCCACCAGGACAATCAGAAATAACAGCAGACTGACCATGGCTTTTTCCATTTGGATGGCGCTAAACAGGTTGCCATGGGTATAGGTCCAGTCAGAAGCATAGAAATTAGCCGGTAAGTCCATCACGATATCACGTGATACCTGCGGCGCGGCAAAGATATCATCCAGCTTCATGCGGATACCTTGAGCACCATCAGGCAAACGCAGCAAGGTCGCGGCATCATTCAAGGCAATATAACCCATCATTGAATCCACTTCTGCACCAATGCTAAAGATCCCCACCACTTTAAAGCGCTTGAAACGGGGAACGACACCAGCCGGTGATGGCGTGGCTTCTGGCAGTACCAGGGTAATATTGTCATTTAATCCCACGCCCATCGAGTCGGCCATTTGCTTACCCAGCACAATCCCGAATTCACCTTTTTTGAGCTGATCAATACTGCCTTCCACCATATGATGATGAATGATAGAAACTTTTTTCTCATACTCAGGTTCAATCCCGGTCACCATGATGCCAGCCACCTGTCCCTGTGCTGTCAACATCCCCTGTAATTGGGTAAACGGTGCGACGCCCTGGACATGCTCCTGCTGTTCAACTTTCTTTGCAAGCTCAGGCCAATTTGTTAAAATTTGTGTTGAAGAAACAGTGGCTTGAGGTATCATTCCCAATACGCGGTTTTTTAATTCCCGATCAAACCCATTCATTACAGAAAGCACTGTAATAAGGACTGCCACACCGAGCGTGAGGCCGATCATAGAGACCAAAGCGATAAAAGAAATAAAGTGGTTACTGCGCCGTGCGCGAGTATATTTCAACCCTATGTACAGCGAGATTGGTTTAAACATAACCATCTAGTCCGAGGTAATAAATTATGGAAAATTTACAGCATCAAAACGGATCTGTAGAAAGACGCGTCATGTCACGTATTGATGCTGCCATACGAATTAATTATCAGATTATTTCCGATGATGTTGCCTTAAACGACCCTTATGATGCGAATTTCGTCTTGCCCCGCTATTTTCTACTACTTGCAGAGTTAGATCAATTTGATCATGCGCTCAACTACGAATTAGAACAATTATCTGAAAAAGATCAACAAATTGCTCGAATCTTATCCTTATTTAATCAAAAATTAAACCTGATCACTGGTTCTTTGTACGATTCAATTGTACAGAGCATGTTACCTGTGCCTGAAGATGTAAACTTTTCCGAGTCGGGTTTAAGCTTCTTTAGTGATCATCCCATCAAAAAAGGGACCTATATCCACCTGACCTTAAGTCACCCAGAAAACTTTTTCCATGTTGCTGCGACGGCGCAAGTGGTCTATAGCCGTGCAGAAGACAACGGCAAATTCCGTACAGGTGCTTATTTTGTTACCCTGCACCCGCAAGATCGGGCCAAAATTGCAGAATACGTCAATGCATATATAGAACGTTAAACGTTGAAGATTAACGCTGACCCTGACGGGCCTGCATACTGGCCCGGATTTCTTTAAAGAAATACACCACCAGACCGAATAATAAAATCACCACCCCGACAAAAGCAATCAAAGGTAATTTCTCATTATTGAGCAACACTCCCACCAGCAAAGCCAGCATCGGTGTTAACACCGTAGTTAAAGATAAAGTGGTCGGTTTAATTTTTTGCACCAGTTTGAAATAACAGAACATTGCAATGAGGGAAGCCATCACGACTGCGTAGAGCAACCCAAACAGTGACTTGGCATGCGGCATGGCGGTGGGCGCATATGGCCAGATAAATGGCAGCATAGCGATAGAAAAAATTACAGACAATCCGATCGAACCTGCGGCCTGGGCCATCGGATCAATCGGTGCATTGATCTTTTTCACCCAGAACATCGACCCACAATAGACCACTACCCCGGTCAGGGCAATCACAATCCCGACCGGCTGAATATGCTGGTCAGCATCGCCCAGACAAATCACCGAGAGTCCCAGCAAAGCAATTGTCATTCCCAACCATTGATTGAATGACAAATGCACCCGAAAGACAAAGCGACTGATCAGTCCGGAAATAATCGGTGCCAGACCAAACATCAGGGCAATAATACCCGAGCTGAGATAGTCTGTAGACCAGTAGGTAAAGATCTGTGAACCGATAAAACTGCAGGCACCCGCCAGATAACTATGCAGCGAAAGCCGGTCTAAGGGTAAACGGGTTTTGAACAGCCACAGCAATCCTAAAGCCAACGGCAAAGCCAGAAAGAACCGAATCGCCAGTGCCCACATCGGATGCAGGTCTTCTACACTCCAGACAATCGCCAACGGTGTAGTTGACCAGATAAAAACCAGCAAGCCATAGGTCAACACCAAGTTACTTTGTTTGGGCATAAAATCTGATTCTCGTTACTGTGTGGCTGTCTTACGTTTTTGTCTTTGGATGGTCTGATCCAGCGCACTGGAAAATTCGCGCTTATCCCGTTCTGAAATAGGTGGAGGTCCGCCTGTTTGTACTCCTGCACCGCGCAAGGTATCCATAAAGTCACGCAAATGCAGACGAGCTTTTACATTGGCCGTGGTATAGATTTCGCCTCGTGGATGAATTGCAATTCCCCCCTTTTCAATTACCTGGGCTGCTAGCGGAATATCCTGGGTAATGACGATATCATGTTCGTTCATCCGATCTACAATTTCCTGGTCAGCAGCATCTGCCCCTTTAAGGGCCTGAATTGAATTGATCCGGATGGAAGGCGTAATTCCGACAGGCTGGTTGGCTACAAAGGTCACTTCCAGCTGATAACGGTCTGAAGCACGGATGATGACATCTCTGAGAATACGGGGTAATGCGTCAGCATCTACCCAAAGTTTAAATGACAACACACAATAGTCCGGCAGGGAAAATAATGATGACTATTCTAGCAAATGCAGGCTTCGCATTCTGACTTTCTGCATACCCTTTTGCTATAACTGTGTTACTGGTAAATTTGATCTTTTACAAATATGCTTAAATCCGGCTTTCCAGAGAGGTTTGACAAAAGTCGGATCGCGATTTAATTTTAAAATTCATCTGATTGACTTGAAAAATCAGAATAACCCTCGATTAACTATAAATAAGTAATCCTGAATCAATTGTGCATATGAAAAATTCGAACAGTCCTGAGCTGATCACCATTGATGATCAAACCTTCGGTAGTCATGTTGAACACTGGAATCTACTTACAGATAACCCATGCACGGATGTTCCGAAGTGGCTGACTCAGGCTCTTGACGCGCCCGTCATGCCAATGGGTCTATGTAGTCAAGAATGTGACATGGATGAAAATACCTGGTTGATCCAGGGACCTCACAAAGCTGCTGTACAATTGAGCCAGATTATTGCTGTCGAAGACAACAAGCCGAAAGCGGTAAAAACTGCTTTCCCAACTTTTGATAGCCCCTATAAGGTCAAGGCACAAATTGAACGCATCATCAGCTGCAAATCCAATACCCAAGCGGTATTACGCCTGAATCTGGGACTGAACAATATTGTCTATGCCTTTGACAGCCTGTATAGCGTCAACCATGCGCATTATGACAAAGATCAAAACTATCTGGTAAATCTGAATGCATGGGCTTATGAGCTAGAACCGGTGGCAGAACATGAACATCTGATTGTGGATGATCCAGCGTCGATCAAACATCACCGCGCCTTAAATGATATTCTGGCGGCCAATAACGGTGTTGCACCAGATAACCTTCAGGAGCAGATTGATGCCTGGGAGCCAAAAACTGAAGATGACAAAGCTCCGGTCACCGTTGATTTTTCCAAAATGGTAGCCTATCTCTACGGCGAAACCATGGGTCAAGAAGATGAAGCCTGGTTTCAGGGCAATATTGTCGGTAAAACAGCCATGAGTTTTATGGATCAGGAATTTACCCTCTATGATGTCACTTTGATTCATGACCAGGGCCAACCTGCGACCCTCATCCGTATTGCTACCCGTGATCCGGCCCATAAAGATTTTGAAATTGGCCAATATATTCGCGGTAATCTCTGGATTCAAGCCTGCATTTACAATAAAGCCTGATCTCTCAAGAATCAAGGTAAACAATAAAGGATATTGAACAGTCAATATCCTTTATTTCTTTAAGTTATATTTTATTTAAGGCCTTCCCATTTTGATTATTTTTTATCCACAAAATTCACTTAAAATGCAAATTTGAATTCAAAGTTAATCCGCTTATCCACAATTTTAAATTCAAATAAATTCATTTTAAAATATCACTTATATTATGCCCTCTCTCATGTAGGCCCGATCGACGCAAGGTTTATGGCATCAGATGCAATAAAAAATATTTAGGGAATATATTTAAATAAATAAAAATGTGGGTTTAAATTAACATTGTACTTTATTTAATCAATTTTTTATGATAAAAAGTCTTATAACAAATAGTAATTAACGATAAATAGATCGGACAATAATTATCTATGAAAATCATGCAGGAAGAAAACTTACATCAGGTCGAGCAATCTATACGCTCGCGTTATGACATTGATCTAATGTCAGGAACTTTCTTCGTCCTGGGCATGCTGATCTGTGGCTTTTTACTTCATCTTTTCATTTTTTAATCTGATATTTAGAGTTAAAAATATAAAAAACCCAGCCTGAGCTGGGTTTTTTATATTTTTAACTTAAGCGTTACGTTTGGCAAAGTCATCCATAAAGTTCACTAAGGCCTGAACACCTTCAAAGGGTACAGCATTATAGATGCTAGCACGCATACCACCTACTGAACGGTGACCTGCAAGATTCAACAGATGATTTTCTTCAGCTTCTTTGAGGAACTGTTTTTCCAGTTCAGGTTTCGCTAAAGTAAATGGCACATTCATGATTGAACGGTTTTCTTTGGCAATCGGGTTGGCATAGAAATCGCTAGAGTCGATGTAGCCATAAAGCAGTTCGGCTTTTGCGAGATTGGTTTTGTGTATAGCCTCTACACCGCCCTGCTCTAGCAACCATTCAAATACCAGACCAGACAGATACCAAGCATAAGTTGATGGTGTGTTCACCATCGAACCATTTTTCGCTTGATCTACATATTTCAGGATGCTTGGAATTTCTGGTTTCGCCTGATCCAATAGGTCTTCACGGATAATGACCAGTGTCAAACCAGCAGGACCAATATTCTTTTGTGCACCAGCATAGATCAGGCCAAATTTAGATACATCGATTGGTGCAGACAAAATACTTGAAGAGAAGTCACATACTAGTGGCTTGTCAGTTTCAGGAATATGGGCAAATTGCAGACCACCGATGGTTTCGTTATCGGCATAGTGCACATAAGCAGCGTCATCAGACAGGTTCCAGCTACTTTGCTCAGTAATCGCTAACTTACCATCAGCAGTTTTAGTACCCGCTTCGATAACATTAATATCGCCATAGCGTTTGGCTTCTTTTAATGCTTTTTCAGACCAGATCCCAGTATGGATATAATCTGCTTTGCTGTTTTTACCAAGCAGGTTTAAAGGAATCGCAGAGAATTGCAGCGATGCGCCACCTTGCAAGAATAATACTTTATAGTTCTCAGGAATATTCATGAGTTTGCGTAGATCTGCTTCAGCTTTTTCCGCAACAGCAACATAGTCTGCACTACGGTGGCTCATTTCCATGATCGAAAGACCCTTACCTTGCCAATCTAGCATTTCAGCTTGAGCTTTTTCAAGAACGGCAGTAGGTAATGCAGCAGGACCAGCACAGAAGTTGTACGCGCGCATGATTTTTCCTTTCAGAGTGAAACACAATCAAATAATGGCATTTAACCATATCTGGGCGTGGCTTGCACAAAATTATTTCAATCCATGAACGAAGATAGAGTCAAAAAATCAATGTAGATTCGAGAGATAAATTGACCAAATTTATAAAAAGTACCTATGTCTTTTAAAATTTTACTTAATTCATTGAGTTTCATCATAAAACAACTATGATGAATAAACATTGAATAAAAAATAATCTAATAATTTTTTTAGGGGGATAAACATGGAAAATTTCATTAATCGATTAAAAAACCACATAGAACATGTACAACGTGTAGGAGAACACTGTTCTACCGAAGAAACCACCAAACAAGCTCTTATTTTACCACTACTCGATATTTTAGGTTTTAGCCCTTACGATCCTACAAAAGTTCTCGCTGAGTTTGCTGCTGATTTCCCCGGAGTTAAATCCACTGAAAGAGTTGACTACGCTTTATATTGCAATGGTCAGCCTGTTATGTTTATTGAAGCAAAGTCATACACAAGCAATTTAACGAATCACGCCCCTCAACTCTCTCGTTATTTCAATTCAACTCTTGGTGTAACCATAGGTGCAATCACTAACGGCAGGGAATGGAGATTTTTCACTGATTTAATAAATCCAAATGTAATGGATGAAAAACCTTTCTTAGTCGTTGACTTTACTAAACACAAAGCCGAAGAACTGACTCAACTTGCAGAATTCAAACATGATAATTTCCATGTTGAAAAGTTAAGATACTTTGCTGAGGAAAACCAGTATATTCAGCAATTTAAAAGAATTATAAAGAGAAGCATCAATGAAGTCGATATCGATTTTGTTAGATATGTTGCTCAACAAGCAAATATTAATAGGCAATTGAATACCAAATTTCTAGAGTCTATTCAGCCATTTGTCAAACAGGCTGTTGAGAAAGCTATAAGTGATACTGTAGTGAAAGGCTTATCTGCTCCAACTATTATTACAGCTCACCCAATAGAGCAAAGCACACCGCCAACTGAAAATAAAACTGAAATTACTGCTGATATTCCACAAGATATAGTGAATTCAGAAAATGAAAGAATCATTACCACCATTGACGAACAAAATCTTCAAAAAATAGTTAATGATCTATTTCCTGAATATGATCTTAATGGTAAAGACACCGAAAGCTATTATTCAGTTTTATTCCAAAACAAAAATAATCGCTGGTTATTCCGTTATGACATAAATAGAAAACGTCCAACTATCCAATTTATCGTTCCTATTGATGAGAATCGAAAAATTGAACTAACCCGTGCGGGTTTAGAAGTTTTAACCAATGGACAAATCTATCTAGATAAGCCAGAACATATTTATAGGGCAGCAGGTGTTTTAAGAGATTGTTTAGAATTTTGTGTGAATGATGAAAATTTCAAGCGTTCTGCTTCAAATTAAATAAAGGGTGCTTAAGCGCCCTTTATTCTCTTAGAAACAATACTATAACTTTCTAATTAACCTTCCCCCAAGCACTTGATTTATAATGCTCATAAAACTGATTTAATGTGACTTTTACATTACCACTTTATGAATATGAAGAAAAATAAACAATGTGTCTGCTGGGGTCTGACTGTGCTTGCATCCATGATGTATGGCAGTTTTGCTTATGCACAAAGCATCAGCTTTCAGGATGCAGAACAACAATTGTTGCAACGTTCCTATAGTAGCCAGGCTTTTCAAAGTCTGGAGCAAGCTTCTAAACTTGAGGCCGAAGCTGTGAAAGGCATTGGTCTGCCTCGTGTTGACCTGAATGTTCGTGCCTATGCCTTTCACAGTGAAGTCGATATTCCATTAAAGCAGTTTAAAAATAATCTGGAAAATTCACTCTCCCAAGGCGTGAATGGCCGGCTTAATGAGTGGGAGGCCAGTAATGGTGTGGATTTACCCGCAGGTATTACCGATCCACTGCGTGAAGGACTTAATAATACTATTCATAGCGGAGTTGGCCTGATTCCGGATACGTCTAATGTCGTCCTTGAAGATCAGGTGATTCGTCCCACTGTTTCCGTGATGATGCCACTATATACCGGAGGCCTCACCCGTAGCGCCAAAGAAATTGCCAATATTCAGTCAGGACGTAGCGAACTTAGTAATCAGCAGCAACAGGACACGCAGCGTTTTGAGCTGATTCAGTCTTACTTCAATGTTCAACTACAAAAACAGCTACTGGATGCGGCTCTTTTTAATTCAAATGCCATGCAACAACATTATCGTAATGCCCTGAAGCTGGAACAGCAGGGTTTTATTAGTAAAGGTCAACGCATGCAGTTCGAAGTAGCACGCAATAATGCTGAACGCGCACAACAAAATGCCCAAGCCAATCTGAATGCTGCCCTATTTCAGCTAAATAACCTGTTGCTGGATAGCAATATCACCGAGCTAAGCACACCTTTGTTTGTGAATCGTGCTGAACCACAAAATGTGAATATTCTGCTCAGCAGTTTTAGCCAGAACTCTCCTCTGATCAAAAAAATGCAGATGGATACCGAGCTGGCCAAAGCCAATGTCAAAGCCCAGCAGGCCGCTAAAAAGCCAAATGTTTTTGCGTTTGGTGAATATAGTCTGGATCAACATCAAAACTGGATTGTAGGGGTTGCAGCACGTTATAACCTGTTCTCAGGCATTGATAAAAACAAAAATATTCAGGCTGCTGAGCTGAAACGCTATGCCGCTGAACTGATGACGGCGCGTACCCAGCAGGAGATTGAAAGCCTGATTTATAAATCATTTAGTGAAGCGGTCAGCGCCCAGCAAAGTGATGCTCTACTTCAGCAGAATCTGAAAGCAGCTCAGGAAAATCTGCGTATTCAGGAGTTATCCTTTAAGGAAGATGTCGGGACAGCCACTCAGGTCATCGATGCCCAAAATATGCTCAGCAGTTTAAAGGCAGAAATGGCATTAAACGCTTATAAATATGTAATATCTCTCGCGACCTTATTACAGAGCCATGGCTCAATTGTTGAATTTCCAAACTATATGCAACATGCCAACACCCACTATATTCGTTAATGGAGCCAGACATGACAGATGAGCAAAAGCCAGAACATCCTGTTGATGAACCGGCTTCAGAAATCAATTACAGTGAATCAGAGCCTGAAAAAGTTCCTGCAAGCACAGAAAAAAAATCGCGCAAAAAATACCTGCTTTTAGCTTTAATTCCAGTGATTCTTGCTTTGATTGGGTTTGGCCTATGGAAAACTTATCAACCCAAAGAAATCGAGCTACAAGGCCGGGTTGAGGCAGAGACCGTTCAAGTGGCCACTAAAGTTCCAAGCCGGATTGAAAAGATTTATGTACAGGAAGGCGATAACGTCAAGAAAGGCCAGGCGCTGGTAAAATTGCATAGTCCTGAAATTGAGGCGAAAAAGCAGCAGGCTTTAGCCACTTTACAGTCTGCATTAGCACTTCAGTCCACCGCAGAACGTGGTTCTCAGGAAGAAAATATCGCTTCTCTGTATGCCAACTGGCAGTCACTAAAAGCACAGGAGCAACTCGCTAAAACTTCCTATCAACGTGGAGCTAACCTGTTTATGGAGGGTGTCATTTCCCGCCAGCGCCGAGATGAACTGTTTGCAGCTTCACAATCTGCATCCCAAATGACCGAAGCTGCTTATCAGCAATATGCCCGGGCTAAACGTGGCAGTACACCAGAACAGAAAAGTTCAGCAGATGCTCAGGTCGATATAGCCCGTGCAGCAGTCGCTGAAGCCAATGCACTAGAAGCAGAAACTGAATTATTGGCACCGATTGATGGTACCGTCTCCAAAACCTATGGCAATGCCACTGAGCTGGTGGCAACCGCAGTGCCAGTGGTCAGCCTGATCTCGGCAGAACGCTGGATTAGCCTGAATATTCGTGAAGACCAATATGCCGCTTTAGGTAAACAGCAACAGCTTGAAAGTTTTATTCCGGCACTGAATCAATCAGCCACTTTTAAAGTAAAAAATATTAGTGCTGAAGGTGAATTTGCCACCATTAAAACTACGCGCCAAACCGGTGGTTATGATGTCCGCAGTTTTAAAGTTCATCTTGTGCCAGTCACTGAAATGCCTGAGTTAAAAGTCGGCATGAGCGTGCTGTTTAAATTGAAAGAGCCAAAATAAATGGCTTCTGGATTCTGGGCGGGTATTCAGCGTGAAATACGCTATTTATGTAGAGAGAAATGGGATCTGGCTCTGGTCCTACTCGCCCCTGCCTGTATTCTGATTTTACTTGGCAGCATGTTTGCCAAAGGCAAACCGGATCATCTACCAGTCGCCATTATTGATCAGGATCAAAGTAGCCTGAGCAGCAAGATTTATGATCATTTATCTTTGAATCATACCCTACAAGTGCATACCATTTCTGATCAAACGGTCGAAATCGAAAAGCTATTAAACGAAAATAAAATCTGGGGCTATATTCATATTCCTGCCGGAGCCGAGCAACGACTGGTCAAAGCTCAGGATGCTGAAATTAGTATTGCTTTTAATCAGAGTTATTTTAGTATCGGTAATACCATTTCTTCAGCCATGCTACTCAGTACCTTACAGGCTCTGGCTGAATTTACTGGTAAGCAGTATCTAGGTAACACGCTGCCCTACCTGGATGCACCTACACCCAATATTAAAATTTCACCCCTGTATAACCCACAGCTGAATTACGAACTGTATCTGGAACCTTATATGGTGCCAGCTATTTTGCACCTGCTATTATGTTGCTGCGTAGCTTTTGGAGTAGGTCAGGAACTTAAACGCCATACCTTGAATGCCTGGCTAAGCCAGCAAAGCTTATGGTCTGCCCTGCTCTCCAAAAATCTGGTTTATATCACGATTTTCTGTGGCTGGACCTGGGCCTGGATGTTCTGGATGATCGAAATTCGCGGCTGGTTCATCGCCGGATCGCTAAGCTTCATCCTGTTAGGGCAGGTTCTGTTTTATAGTGCCTATGCCTTGATCAGCAGCGCTGTGGTACTGGCTACACAGGATCTCAGTAAATCGTTTGGCTTACTGGCTGTTTATGGTGGGTCCTCCTTAAGTTTTGCCGGAGTCACTTTACCGTTAAATAATGCGCCACTATTTACCCAGCTTTGGGCCAATATTATTCCCTATACGCCCTACGCCCGACTGCAAACTGAACAATGGGTGATTGGTAGTCCTGCCCTATTTTCTTTACCACCGCTTTTAATTCTTGGTGCTTATACTCTGCTTTATGCATTTTTGGCTTATTTCTTTCTTAAAAGAGTCCAGGAAGGAGCAACAAGATGAAAGCATTATGGGCAGCTTATTGCAAAACCTTTCAGGATATTGTTAAAAATATCAGTATTTTCACCACGCTGATTTTATCGGTTCTGTTCTACAGTTTTTTCTATCCTACTGCTTACAAGGCGGAACAAGCAGAAGCTCTACCGATTGTGATTGTTGATGAAGAAAAAAGTGCCTTAACAAATACAATTATCAGTCAGGTGAGCCAAAGCCCGAATGTACAGATTAAAGCAGTCACCGGCAATTTTGCTGAAGCCAAACAGAAGCTGGAGGCCCAGCAGGCAGATGGAATTTTGCTATTGCCCTCCAATCTCTCACAATCCATCCGGCATGGTGAAAGTGGCGGCATTGGCTTGTATTTAAGTGCGGCGAACTTTCTGGTTACCAAACAGAT
>CANQWW010000036.1 GCA_947627655.1 uncultured Acinetobacter sp.
CAATTGTGCCGAAGTTCGTGTATCCTCAGCAGCAATAAGACTCACCGACTTCAACACCTCAATTGCACGATAACTCATATCATCTAAGTGCCCGATTGGAGTCGCAACAACAAATAACTGAGCACTCATAGGTTTCTCCATGTGGAATACGCAAAATAATAAAAACGGGAAGAGAATAAAATATCTATTGGGCTTGTGCGTCTTGGGCTGGATGAGCAGCGCTCACGCGGAAGTCCTGGTCATTCTACCCGAATCTGGCCCTTTGGCGCGAGCAGCATCGAATATCAAACACGGATTCATGAGTGCCTATCAGGCTTCAGGCTCTAAAGTACCGATTAGATGGGTGAATTCTGACCAGAAAAAGATGTCCCAGCTGTTAAGACAGCATGTGACTAAAAAGACCCAGCTGATTGTCGGTCCACTGGCCCGGCAGGACATTGAAGCCCTGCTACAAGCTAAGCCAAAAGTGCAAACCTTAGGCCTAAATGAGATTAGCAGTGCTTCAGCGCAGCTATGGCAGTTTAGCCTGTCGAAACGCGAAGATGCGACAGCGTTACAGCATGTATTGGCACAAGACCAGATTCGACATTTAAAAGTTTTGCGTCAACCTGGAAATGAAGCAGAACATGAACTGATGTTGATGTCACTGCTCAGTGTCGCCGACTTGACAGTCGAGATGATTGAGCAGCCTCCCAAATTTCTGTCTTTTAGGCAAGGCTTATTGCTCATGGGCGATCCAGAATGGCTGGCAGCTATGCAGCAGTTACCGCAAAAACGTCTTTACACCGTAGCGACAGCGATTGACCAGCATGTGCGCTTGCCGAAAGGCATCAAGTTCTGTGATGTTCCGGCCTTATATACGCATGCCTGGCCAGATGTATTGCATGCCTATCAGCAGATGCCGGTGCAGATGTCCTATCAACGCTTGATTGCCTTTGGTGGTGATGCCTGGCAGATCAGTCAGCTGTATTTAAGTCAGCCTCAAGCAGAACAGCAGGAATTTCAGGGCCATACCGGCCGGATTCAACTGAGTTCGGCAAATGTGCAGTGTACACCGGCCTGTTTTCAATATACGGCCAAAGGCATGAAATTAATTTAAGCTTATGGGTAATAGTCAACGATTAGGACAATGGGCTGAACAGCAGGCCCTGATTATCTTGCAAGCGCAAGGCTTCGAGCTGGTGCGGTCCAATTATTACAGTCGCTATGGCGAACTGGATCTGGTGGTTAAACGGGCTCAAGAACTGATTTTTGTGGAAGTGAAAGCACGCGCCATGACACATTATGCCAGTGCCGTGGAGTCTATTGCACCGAGCAAGCAGCGCAAAATGCTGAAAACAGCGCTGCATTTTCTACATCACTATGAAGAATATCAGCACTTTTGCTATCGTTTTGATGTGATTTGTTTTGATTTTCAGCAACATTTTGCAAAAACCATACAGCATGAATTTTCTGATTACCCTTATGATCTGCACTGGATTGAAAATGCTTTTACTTTTGATCAAGAGTTTATTAATCTTTGAGCAACACAGGGTATTTTTATTCAGTTTCCTGTATGGATTACTGTAATGTTCAAAAATATTTCAATTCGTCAAATTGAAAGGGTTGAAAGAATCAGATTGAACAAAGACGCATTAAAAAATAAGGAGTCTTGCTGAGTGGTTAAGCGTATTGCAATAACAATGTTATGTATCGCAAGTTTATCAGGTTGTGCCAGCTTTGTTTCTAGTGGTACAGGTACGGCTCCCGTGGGAACGGAGCAGGGGGCACGGACATTGGGGCAGGTCTTTATTGACTCTTCCATTGTCCGTACGGCAAAAATTAATCTCTATAAGCTGGATAACCGTTTTAATCAGGCTCGGGTTAATATCGAAAGTTTTCATGGTCATGTACTGCTGACCGGGCAGGTGCCAGATGCACACTTAAAGCAATTGGCAGAAGACAATGTTAAATCTATGAGTGATGTCAAAGCCGTACATAACTTTATTACAGTCGGTAATCAAATCAGCTACGGCACAATCATGCAGGATACTGCCGTGACCGCCAATACCCGTGGCCTGATTATGCGTGCACCGGTAGTGTCAGACAGTAAGGTTCATGTACATACTGAAGACGGTGTTTTATATGTCATGGGACGTTTAAATACGGCCGAGATTAATGATCTGAATCAAATACTGGGTCAGGTAGGCAACGTCACCAAAATTGTGGCGCTGGTTGACAATATTGAACAGTTGAACAGTTCAGTTAATCCAAATTATGCTGCAACGGGCACCGCCAGTGCCTTGGTACAAACCCCAGTCGCGATTGATCCCGAAGCAGAAGAACCGAACAATGCACAATAAGGTGCAGCAACTTAAAGCCCGGCTGTCGAGTCATCTAAATGTCGCACGAGATATGTATCGTGATTTTCGTCTCTATGATCTCGGCAGCTATGCGCTGAACCGTTTTACTCCTAAAGCTGGCTATCAGACCGAACTGCATTGCGCTTATGGACTTCAGGCGCGTCAGCATTTTGATCTGTATCGCAGTCTGCAGCCTTTAGCCCATCGACCGCTGATTGTATTTGTGCATGGCGGTGCATGGATGCATGGCGACAAGAAAGACTATCGGTTTATTGGCGAAGCCTTTGCCCGTGAAGGCTATGATGTGGTCATTCCAAACTATCATCTGGCACCTGAACATATTTTTCCGCAATCGGTGGCTGACCTGCATGCCTTGCTGGATTATCTCCAGCTCAGCGCTGACAAGTTGCAGATTTCAGTAGACAATATTGTACTGATGGGACACTCTGCGGGCGCTTTTAATGTCATGTCAGCCGTGTACTATCCGCAGCAGCACCAGCCGGAACGTCTGAGTCATATCCGGGCCATTATTGGTCTGGCAGGGCCATATCATTTTGATTATAAAGGTGATCCGATTTGTGCGGATGCCTTTGATCAGACCGTGCCTTATCAGCAAGTGATGCCGCTATATTTTGTACAACCGCAACCGCTCAAGCATTATTTATTTATAGCCGAGCAGGATAGCATTGTGGGGCATTTTAATAGCCATGATCTGGATCAGGCTCTAAAACAGCAAGGGAATCATAGCCAAGTGATCAGTATTCCCAAACTCGGTCATATTAGCATCGTGGGTTCTTTATCGAGTCTGTTTAGCCGTTTTTTCCCAACCAAGGCCAAAGTACTCTGGGCACTGGAAGATGCGTTTAAGTAAGTTAAATGATTGGATTTTAATATCTAACAAAAAGCCCGGTAATTGACCGGGCTTTTTATTATGCATGAGCTTAGAGCCAGGCCTGGGTCTCATCCGCTACCGCTGTACCTTGGGTGACATGCATAATCATGGCATGGGCAATACTGCCTTTAAATGGAATTTCTGGCAGCTTGTCCAACTTAAAGAACTGCGCATCGCTGATTTCTTCTTCCTGCAGCTGGATTTCGCCTGCAGCATATTCAGCCTTAAAGGCGATCATCAGATTGCTAGGGAAGGGCCAAGGCTGGCTGGCCAGATACTGGATATTCTTGAGCTGAATTCCGACTTCCTCTGCCGTTTCACGGCGTACCGCTTCTTCTAACGTTTCACCGACTTCGACAAAGCCTGCAATCAGGCCATACATCTGACTGGTTTTATTCCGGGCATTTTTTGCCAACAGGATTTCATCTTCACCGCGGGTAATGACGGTAATCACACAGGGCTGAACCCGTGGATATTGGCGATAATGACAGGCTGGACACACCATGGCATATTCTACTGCATGCGCTTCGGTGGCCCTGCCACAGTGGCTACAAAAACGGTGATTGCGGCGCCATTCCAGCAGTTGTACCGCACGGCTGGCCTGTTCAAACTGGCGACTATTCCAGTGCTGTAACAGCTGGCGGATCGGAAGGAGCTGGAAACCCGCAGGAATGGGTTCATCAGGCAGCAGGTCACGGGCAATCACCTGATCACCCGGACCGAGTTGCAAGTCACTTGCAAGTGCTTCCACTTGGGGAAGCTGGAGGTTTTCATCGACCAAAAGTTGTTGTTGTTGAAAGATATATGCAAGTGACAGTTTCGACATTAGGCTACAGTTTTCAGTTTCTGACTACTGTCCAATGCTACATCAAACATCGAATGTAAAACAGGCTGTTTATTTTTTAAATTGTCAATTAGCATGTCTGCACTGGCTAAGGGATCAAGAATGCGATGAACATCTTCCTGCGAGAGCGCTGTGGCAGATTCTATCCGCTCCTGAACAAAATCAGCGACGGTTTTCAGCGCTGCCTGACCATTTTCGGCATTCAGGAATAACAGTGCACCGCTGATTTCACGGATTTGCGCAGGCACAGATTCCACGACTTGCGTATTGTGATCTTGCAGGTAATTCAGCAGGATTTGCGTGGTTAATTCAATCAGGATCTTGGTTTCATTGAGCAAGGCGATATGCGCTTCATCCAGACGGTCCAGCGAAATATGCATGTTATTGACCCGCAGCTGTAAACGGCTGGAAGTATGATGGCGTTCCAATACCCCAATCGAGTTCATGGCAGACAGGATGACATTCATCAGTTGCTGGGCAAAGTTTTCATCTTTAAGAATATCGGCCTGATTCAAGGAGGCTGCCTGACGGGTCAGGTCATGATACGCTTCGTTTAGATTCAGCACTTTAAAGATATTGGCCATACTATTGAGCTGGTCTTGTAACTCCTGGGTCTTCTCAGCTGTCATATTCTGGTAGTTGTATTCGATATCATTACGAATCTGGGTCATTTCTGCAGTCACCAGTTCACTAATGGTATGCATGGTCTCGAAGTCGGGACCAAACAGATGACGACTAAAAATTTCTAGCTGGGTGTCGGTCAGTGAATCTTCACCGATATTCAGTTGGCTGCGAATATGCTGGGCAATGTCGTCTTCTTGACTAATACACAGGCTGAGGATGTTGGCCAGATCAGTCATGCTGGCTTTGAAACGGGCCGGTGCATCCAGATATTGGGCCATATTACGTTCGATGCTAATCAAGGTACGCAAACGTGGGTCATTGATCAGGATTTGGTCAATCTGGTTAAACGCGACATAGACCAGATTCCAGTACTGCTTGCTGGGATGCGTTGCTGAAAGACCTGCCAGATAAGTGCCTACCAATTTAATGGCTTGCAAATCCAGATCGGTTTCTTCCTGCTTAAGCAGACGACTGAGCGACAGCTTATATAACTGCTGGACATAAGCCGATTTCTCTAAAGAGGGGGCTTGCGGCAAATTAAAATCAGGGGTGATGCAATCCAGCAGGGACTCAATATGCTGGCCTTCAGTAGTTAAAGGCTTGCCTAGTGCCAGTTCCAGACGGTTCAAAGTGTCGAGTAAAAACTGTGGAATACGGACTTCACGCAGGCAGATAAACTCGATATAACGCTTGAGCATGGTGGTGCCTTCGCTCAGCGCAATGACGTCAGTCTTATTGATGCTGGCAGGATTCCCCATGATCTTGCGCATCAGTTCAGCTGAATATTGGGCCACTTTGGACAAGTTTGCCATGTCAATCAGTGCCAGTACCCGGGCACATTGCTCGAACTGGTTCAGTGCATCATCAATACCAAAAGGTAAGCTCTGATCTTCTACCAGAGTACTGACTGCTGATTCCACCAGTTTGATCGAGTTATCCACCTCATTTTTTATTATCAGTAACGTGGTCGGGTCAAAATGTATAGAGGTTTGGTAAGACATGGATCTGCACCTTTCCTGAAGTTTTATCTAATCTAATAGTTGAGTCCCGCTCTCCACAGGCAGGACCTCTTTCTTTGTTTACTATAACTGAAGTGTTATTTTTTTATATATAAATTGTTGACTGAAAAACAGATTTTATTTGGCAAAAAGGCAAGGTGTACCCTGCTTTTCTTCAAATTGTTTGATCCAGTTCTCATGTTCCTGTAATTCCTCTGCTGAGGGTAAAATAACAGGTAAATCAATTTCGATTCGCATCGTGCCTGAGCGGCTGTTTTGTTCCTCACTATGCGACAGGGCATCCATATCGAAAGCCACTTGGCCACCAGTCATCGCCAGATAAACATCGGAGAGGATTTCCGCATCCAGTAAGGCGCCGTGGAAGGTACGGTCTCGCTGTGGGATTTCATAACGACGCACCAGGGCATCGAGCGAGTTTTTCTGGCCCGGATGACGCGATTTGGCCATGGCCAGTGTATCGGTCACTTCACAGACTTCAGACAGTGCCGGTAAGCTGGCACGGGTGAATTCCATATTCAGGAAGTTCATATCGAAGGTGGCGTTATGCGCAATAATTTCTGCACCTTTCAGATAGTCGAACAGGACCTGGGAGATATCCTCGAACAGCGGTTTGTCTTGCAGGAACTCATCGGTGATCCCGTGGACATTGACAGAGTCGCCAACTGGTTTTTTCGGGTTAATATAGATATGAATTGAGCTGCCGGTCAGTTTGCGATTGACCATTTCAATGGCGCCGACCTCGATAATACGGTCTCCATCCTGATAATAGAAACCAGTGGTCTCGGTATCCAGAATCAGCTGCCGCGGACCATTGATTGCTAGGGTAGCCGGTGTAATCACCACTTGAGGATGCAGCATCGTTTCTGGTGCTGCTGCTTCAGGACTGTTGGCTGCTGTATCCGGCAATTCGGTGGATGCTATTTCATCATCCATAAACTCCATCATCTCTTCTGCTTCAGCCAGTTCCAGGCCAAAAGGGTCATCCAGTAGCCAGTCTTTTTCTACAGGCTTTGCTATGGCTGTGCTTTGCTCTGTTGTGGTGGTGATGCTAGCAGCCGGGGCAAAGTCAAACTGTGGCACATGACGAGATTTTTGCCCCTGTTTCTGGGCTAGATCTGCGCCGAGGTTGGCAAGATGGTCCGCCATTTCATTCCCGGCATGACCCGCATGCCCTTTGATCCAGTTCCATTCAATTTCACGACCCTGACACACGGCATCGAGTTGCTGCCACAGATCGGGGTTTTTGACATCTTTCCAGTTTTTACGTTTCCAGCCTTCGATCCATTCCGTAATGCCTTTTTTGACATAATTGGAATCGGTCCAGATAATGAGCTTGGCTGTTTGCGGACAAATCGAAATCCCTTCAATTGCTGCCATTAGCTCCATGCGGTTGTTGGTGGTTTGCAGTTCGCCGCCATAAATTTTGTGTTCTTCTGATCCGTGCTGAATATAGGCTCCCCATCCGCCTACAGCGACATCTTTACCATTACCACGGCAAGCGCCATCCACGTAGAGTGTGATTGTTTGCGACATAAATCAAATCCGGTCAAAAAGAACAAGCTGAATACGCTATTGTATAACGCAAATATGAGTGAATAATCCATATCCCCAGGTTTTTTTAATTTCTTGTAACATTTAACGTCAAATCGCGGTAAATTATTCGCTTGTGTCGTCGACCTGCTTAACTACAATGGCATATCTAAAAAATAAATTTTATACAAGTTGTTTGGATTTCTTTATGTATAAACCAACTGCATCACTGTGGCAGCCATCCTTACCTTCATTTTTAAAAGTTTCAGTACTGGGCACTGCGCTCGCTTCCTTAGGTTTGACGGGTTGTTCGACGACACAAAGTGCAGTAGGGTCCAAACAGAAGCAGAGTAGCTCCAATTATCTAAGTGCAGACAGTCTGGACGGTCTGGAAGACCTGTTATCGGCAACCGATATGCGTGCTGTAGAAGGGGACCGCCTGTTGGTGCTTAAACACGGGGATGTGTGGAAGCGCATGATGGTAGGTTTTAAAATGAACCTGGATGTCTGGAACCCACGTATTGATGCACAACGTGGTTGGTTTATTTCCCGTCAGCCTTATCTGGACCGTTTAAGTGCACGGGCATCGCGTTATTTATACCATACGGTCAAAGAGGCAGAACGCCGTGGCATGCCCACCGAACTAGCCTTATTGCCGATTATTGAAAGTTCTTATGACCCTGCCGCCACCAGTAGTGCAGCGGCTGCAGGTCTGTGGCAGTTTATTCCAAGCACCGGTAAAATTTATGGTCTAAAACAGACCCCACTCTACGATGGTCGCCGTGATGTGGTGGAATCTACCCGTGCTGCTTATGAGTTCTTGGGAAGCTTGTATAATCAGTTTGGTTCCTGGGAGCTGGCCTTAGCGTCTTATAATGCCGGGCCGGGACGTATTCAGCAGGCGATTAACCGCAACAAAGCAGCAGGTTTGCCAACTGACTACTGGTCGCTGAAACTGCCACAAGAAACCATGAGCTATGTGCCACGTTTTATTGCTGTGGCCCAGATCATCAAAAGTCCAAGCAAATATGGCGTTAGCCTGCCACCGATTGCCAACCGTCCGCACTTCCGTGAAGTCAGCGTGGGCGCAGCCAGTCTGAATGAAATCGCGGCAATTACCGGTTTAAGCCGTGCCGAACTGTATCAGCTCAATCCGGGACATCGCGGTGACCGTATTGATCCGGACAGTCCACGCCGTATCCTGATTCCTGCCGATCTCAGTCCATCGGTGGATGAAAAACTGAAAAAACTCCAGTCTGGATCTAGCGGCCTATGGGCGGGATCAAGCAGCAGCTCGCCGGCGTCAAACAGTAAAACCAGTGCGCCGTCCAAGCAGACACCGCCTGTGATCAGTGTAGCTACGACTACGAAAGCCAGCTCTACCCCAGCGACAGCCGCTACGGCCAAAGCGGCTACCACAACTGCAGCAACGACAGTCAGTCCAACACTGACCGCAAGTACCCGAGTTTCTACGCCAAAAGGGTCGTCAGCGCTGGCTGATTTTGCAGCCAAGAGTGACTTGCCAATTCCAAGTGCGCCGCGTATTCCTGTTGCGGTGACACCTGTGAAACCCGTTCAGGTCGAGCCACCAATTTCTGCTGCAGAGCGTGACCAGATTCAGGCCGCTGTTGCAGCAGCAGAAAGTCCAAAGCCGGTCGATGAAGTATCACAACCGGTAGCCACTGCAGCGGAACAAGCTGCGGTTGTCGAAGAGCTTAAAGCCCTCGCACCGGCCGGTACAGAAATTATCGATCCTTATGAGGGCAAAATTAAACTGACTGCCATTCAGACCAGTTTATCTGTCGCTGAGCAGCAGGGAAAAGAGCTGACCAAAGGCTTTTCTTATCCCAAAGACGTGGCCGAAAGCACCCGTGCGGACTCAGTCGAAGCTCAGCTGAATCAGGGTAAAAGCTATCTCAAGACTGAGTCTGAGGTGATGGTCGTTGCACCCAAAGGCAAGCGCAGTACTTATACCGTATTACCGGGTGATACTCTGGCACTGATTGCGGCTAAAAATGGGGTGAACTGGCGTGATGTCGCTCAATGGAACCAGATTGATCCCAATGCTACCTTGTATGTAGGCACGAGTATTTACTTATATGATGCCAAACCGGTACAAGATACAGCGAAGAAGTCGACTGCCAAGCCAGAAACGTATGTGGTACAAGCCAATGACTCGCTAACAGGTGTAGCCAATCAGTTTGGTTTAACAGTGAAACAGTTGGCGGACTATAACGGCTTAAGCACCAGCAGTGGCTTATTTGTCGGGCAGAAGCTTTCTCTTAAAGAAACTGCTGTTGCAAAAGCCAAAGCAGAAGAAAGCAAAGCGCTGGACACAGCCAAAGTCCAGACCAAGACTTATAGCGTACAACGCGGTGAATATCTCAAACTGATTGCCGAGCGTTTTGCCTTGTCAAATGCTGAACTGGCAGCCTTGACACCAGGTCTGACCGCAACCAGCAGTCTGATGGTGGGTCAAAAAATTAATGTGCCTGTGCATGAAGTAGAAAAAGCGGCCAGTGTGAACAAGACAGCCGAACAGAAATTTGACAATGTCAAAGTGGACCAGACTGCGACGGAAAACTATCAGGTAAAACGGGGCGAAACGCTGTACAGTATTGCCAATCAAAGTAAGCTCAGTGTTGCAGAGCTGGCTGCACTGAATGGTTTGCCTGCCAATAGCGGTCTACGGATTGGCCAGACCATCAAGGTTCCGGCAGACAGCCTGGTCCCTGAAACCTATACCGTACAGTCGGGTGATACCCTAACCGGAATTGCCGCCAAATATAATCTGTCGATGGACCAAGTGGCGAGCTTAAACGGCCTCTCTCGTAATGCAGGTCTGCGTATAGGTCAAAAGCTGAAGCTGAGCGGTCAGGTGGAAAGTACTGTTGAGGCAGCGGTAACGACGCTACAAAAAGGCGTGAAACCGGATACCCATGTGGTGAAGTCGGGTGAAACTTTAAGTTCGATTGCCCGTCAGCACCACCTACAACTGCAATATCTGGCTGATCTGAATAATCTCAGCACCAACAGCATGGTGCGTGTAGGCCAGCAGCTGAAAATTGCTTTGCCACCAGAGATTGAAGCGCGCGCCAACAGTATTCGACCTGTCGCAGCTGCACCCGTGACAACGGTAGCATCAAATAAAGCCACAGAAAGCTATAGCGTCAAGTCGGGCGAATCTTTGATTGCGATTGCCAATCGTTACGGCATAAGTGCAGCAGAACTGGCCAGCCTGAATAACCTGCGGGCCAATGCCGGACTGCGTGTCGGACAAAACTTGCAAGTGCCAAAACGTGTGACAGAATACAAGATCAAGCGTGGTGATACCCTGATTGGTCTGGCTGCACGCTATGGGATGGAGAGTACAAGTTTGGCAGAAATGAATGAGCTGAAGCCAAATGCCCAGCTACGTATTGGTGATGTGATTAAAGTTCCTAACCTCTAAAAAATAATCATGATACAGGGAGTATCTGCATGCCCTTTGCAGTCGCAAAACGTCTGATTTATATCTGTGGACTGTGTGCTGTGACGCAAGGGGCTTGGGCTGCATTGCAGACCACGCCCTATATTGCGATTCACAGCCAGCCTCGTTATGCGGGGCTGCAATCTTTGCCTTATGCTAACCCCGCAGCCCCCAAAGGGGGCTATCTGAGCCAGTCGGCCAATGGCACCTTTGATAACCTGAATGCCATGAATGGCAAGGGAACGGCGGCTGAAGGCGCCAATTACCTGTTTGACAGCTTAATGGTCAGCTCGCTGGATGAACCAGGGGTGATGTATCCCTTACTGGCAGAAAAAGTCACTTATGATCCACAGCGGACTGCTTATGTAATTTATCACCTGAATCCCAAAGCACGTTTTCGTGATGGCAGCCCGCTGACCGCAGAGGATGTCAAATTCAGTTTTGACATCTTTACCAGCAAAGGCAATCCGGGCTTGCAGATGTATCTGGCAGATCTGGACAAGACTGAAGTGCTGTCCAGACATCAGGTTAAAATGAGTTTTAAATCCAGTAATAATGCTGAAATGCCGCTGATTCTGGCACAGATGCCGATTTATTCGCAGCGCGACTGGCAGGGTAAAGACTTTAGCCGGGTCACCCTGCAGCCCATTCTGGGTTCCGGGCCATATCTGGTGGAAAGTATTGATGCCGGGCGCAGCATTAGCTATAAACGTAACCCGAACTACTGGGCTAAAGATCTGCCGGTCAATAAAGGCAAATATAACTTTGACCGACTTAAATTTGTTTATTACCGCAATATGGACATTGGTTTTGAGGGCTTTAAATCCGGTCAGTATACCTTGCATCAGGAATATACCGCCCGGAAATGGGTGACCGAATATAATTTCCCTGCCATAAAAAATAATATGGTGGTGAAATATGAGTTTAAACATGAAAACCCGATTCCCACCCAGAGTTTTGTATTTAATACCCGACGTGCGCCGATGCATGACATTCGTTTTCGTCAGGCACTCACTTATGCCTATGATTTTGAATGGCAGAACAAAGCACTGTTTTATGGACAGTATCAGCGCCTGCAAAGTTTCTTTTCCAACAGTGAGCTAGAGGCCAAGGGCCTGCCAAGTGCAGCTGAGCTGGCCTTGCTCAAACCCTATCTGGCGAAACTCGATCCTTTGCAACGCGCTGGGGTATTGAAAAACTGGAAATATTCGGTCTCGGATGCTTCCGGCTTTAACCGTAATAATCTGTTGATCGCCCGTGCCTTGTTATTAAAGGCCGGCTATCGCTATCAGCAAGGCCAGCTGCTGGACCACAAAAGCCAGCCGGTCCGACTGGAATTCCTGATTCATCAGGATGGTTTACAGCGCACCTTAATGCCGTTTATACGGAATCTGAAGCGTCTGGGCATTCAGGTGAATATTCGTCATGTCGATGTGCCCCAGTATATTGAACGGATGCGTAGCAAAGATTTTGATATGACCACCAATGTGTTGCCCCAGTCGCTGAATCCGGGTAATGAACAGTCACAGTTCTGGGGCAGTGCATCTGCAGATCAGCCGGGTAATTATAACTATGCCGGTATCAAGAATCCGGTGATTGATGACATTATCCGCCAGATTGTTGCAGCGCCGGATCGCCAGCAGCTGGTCATCCGGACCAAGGTACTGGATCGTCTGTTACGTGCAGGTTATTACCAGATTCCGACTTATGGCAAGGGCAGTAACTGGTATGCCTACTGGAATATGTATCAGCAGCCCAAGGTACAGCCAAAATTGGGGGTAGGGGTAGATTTCTGGTGGAGTGACAAACAGAAAGCTGCACAGGTCACACAGTATTTACGCCGTCAAAAATAACAAGGAAGAATGACTGCCGATGGGAACTTATATACTCAAGCGTTTGTTGCTGATCATCCCGACACTCTTCTTGATTTTGCTGATTAACTTTATTGTCGTTCAGATTGCGCCGGGCGGCCCGGTAGAGCAGGCGATTCAGCAGGCAGAGGCCTTTCAGGGGATGGGCGGAATGACCGGTGCCGAGACTGCTCGGGACGGCAGTAATTATCAGGGCGCCAAAGGCCTGAGTAGCGAGATGGTGGAAAAAATCAAGGCTCAATATGGTTTTGATCAACCAGCTCATCTGCGTTTCTGGGACATGCTGAAAAGTTATGCCCAGTTTGATTTTGGTACCAGCTTCTTTAAAGATAAAGCTGTGACGACTCTGCTTTGGGAAAAGTTGCCGGTATCGCTGTCGCTAGGACTGTGGAGTACTTTGCTGATTTATCTGATCTCGATTCCCCTCGGGATTCATAAGGCGCGTCAGCATGGCAGCCTGTTTGATAAATCTACCTCGATGCTACTGGCCGTAGGTTACGCCATTCCGGCCTTTGTCTTTGCGATTCTGTTAATTGTCTTTTTTGCTGGCGGTTCCTATTTTCAGTGGTTTCCGCTGCAAGGACTGGTTTCGGAAAATTTTGCCGAACTGTCATGGTTTGCAAAAATCAAAGATTACTTCTGGCATATGACCCTGCCGTTATTGGCCATGGTGATTGGCGGCTTTGCGGGTCTGACCTATCTGACCAAATATTCCTTTATGGAAGAGTTAAGCAAGCAGTATGTCTTGGCGGCACGCTCCAAGGGCGTAAATGAATCACGGGTCTTATATGGACATGTGTTCCGTAATGCCATGTTAATCGTGATTGCCGGGCTACCCGAGGCACTGGTCGGAATTTTCTTTGTCGGTAATCTATTTATCGAGATTATCTTTAATTTGGACGGACTGGGCCTACTCGGTTTTGAAGCGATTGTGCAACGCGATTATCCGGTAATCTTTGGGACTTTATTTATTTTTACCCTGCTGGGCCTGATTTTACGGTTGATCAGTGATGTGCTGTATCAGGTGGTTGATCCACGGATTAACTTCGATTCGCGAGGTGCAAAATAATGTCACCTTTGATGCGTACCCGCTTACAGGGTTTTAAGGCCAATAAACTCGGTTTTGGCTGCTTTATTGTATTTATCATTATTTTTATCTTGTCCTTGGGGGCAGAGTTGATTGCCAATGATAAACCGCTCTTGGTGCGCTATGAGCAATCATTTTATCTGCCTGTTTTTAAGGCTTATCCGGAAACGGCATTCGGTGGGGTATTTGAAACCGAAGCCGACTATAAAGATCCTGTGGTTCAACAGCTCATTCATGAAAAAGGCTGGGCGATCTGGCCACTGATTGAATACTCCTACCAGACTCCGAATCTGGAACTAGCTGTACCAGTACCGTCTGCACCTACGGCGCAAAACTGGCTTGGCACGGATGATCAAGGCCGGGATGTGCTGGCACGGATTCTGTATGGTCTACGGATTTCACTGCTGTTTGGTTTTGCCTTGACCTTTGCTTCTGCACTGATTGGTATCATCATCGGGGCGCTTCAGGGCTACTACGGGGGCTGGATTGATCTACTCGGGCAGCGTGTACTGGAAGTCTGGGGTGGTTTGCCGATGCTGTTTATGGTGATGATTCTGGTCAGTATGTTTACTCCAAATGTGTACTGGCTGTTCCTGATCATGTTGCTATTTGGTTGGACTACCTTGGTCGGGCTGGTGCGTGCCGAATTTTTAAGAGCACGGAATTTTGACTATGTGCGTGCAGCACGCAGTCTCGGCGTGTCGGATGGTGCGATTATTTTCCGGCATATCTTGCCCAATGCCATGAGTTCCAGTCTGTCGCAATTGCCCTTTATGCTGACTGCGAATATTACCGCACTGACTGCACTGGATTTTCTTGGCTATGGTCTGCCGCCGGATGCGGCATCCTTGGGCGAATTGCTATTACAGGGCAAGAACAATTTAAATGCGCCATGGCTGGCGCTGTCCGGCTTCTTTACCTTGGCGATTGTTCTATCTTTACTGATCTATATCGGGGAGGCGACGCGTGATGCATTTGATCCAAGACGTCAATAACGCAGTACCGTTGTTGCAGGTCGACAATCTGCAGATCCGCAGTCCAGAACAGATACTGGTACAGCAGCTGGGTTTTCAGTTACATGCTGGCGAAACCCTGGCTATTGTCGGGGAAAGCGGTTCCGGGAAATCGATTAGTAGCCTGGCGATCCTCGGCCTGTTAGCGAATAACCTGCAGGTACAGGGACGGGCGATACTGGACGGACAAAATTTATTGTCTATGTCCCAGCAGCAACTGCGTCAGATTCGCGGCAAGAAAATCGCCATGATTTTTCAGGAACCCATGACTGCACTGAATCCACTGCATCGGGTAGAAAAGATTATTGGTGAAACTTTGCTGCTACAGGGCTGGTCTAAAGCCAAGGTCCGGGAGCGGGTACTGCAACTGCTACACGATGTCGGTATTCCTGAACCGGAAGATAAGCTCAAACGTTACCCTTATGAGCTGTCTGGTGGGCAGCGCCAACGGGTCATGATTGCTATGGCACTGGCCCAGGACCCGGATATCCTGATTGCAGATGAGCCTACCACCGCACTGGATGTGACCTTACAGGCACAGATTCTAAAGCTGTTAAAATCCTTGCAGCAAAGCCGGCAGATGGCGATGCTCTTGATCAGTCATGACCTGAATCTGGTCAAGCGTTATGCTGATCAGGTGATTGTGATGAACAAGGGCCTGGTGGAAGAGCAGGGCAGCGTCGAACAGATTTTTAATGCGCCAGCATCCGCCTATACACGAGAATTACTGAATCATAACTTTGGTCAGGCACTGGTCAAAACCCAGACCGAAGCGCTCTTGCTACTCGATCAGGTCGGTGTGCTGTTTCCGATCAAGCAGGGCTTGCTAAACCGGGTGAAAAGTTATGTCACAGCTGTTGAGCCATTAAATCTGGTTTTGGACCAAGGTCAATCCATTGGCATCGTCGGTGAAAGTGGCTCTGGTAAAAGTTCATTGGCACTGGCAATTGCCCGTCTGATTGAAAGCAGCGGACGTATCGTGCTGCAAGGCCAGGATCTGAATCAGCTCTCTGAAAAGGCGCTGCGTCCTTTACGCAGTGAATTCCAGATCGTATTTCAGGACCCGTTTAGTAGTCTGAATCCGCGCATGACGATTGAACAGATTATTGGTGAAGGTTTGGGGTTAAAAGCCTGGTCCAAAGCGCAGATTCGCAGTCGGGTAGAACAGGCCTTGAGCCGGGTAGAATTACCTGCAGCCTTTATGGCGCGCTATCCGCATGAGCTGTCCGGTGGTCAGCGTCAGCGTGTGTCTTTGGCCCGTGCACTGGTATTACAACCCAAATTACTGATTCTGGATGAGCCGACTTCTGCACTAGATCGCACTACGCAGCGCGCGGTGGTGAAGCTTCTGCGCCGGATTCAGCAGCAAGAAGGAATTAGCTACCTGTTTATCAGTCATGATCTACAAGTGGTACGGGCGCTATGCCAGCAGGTACTGGTGTTGCATCATGCACAAGTCATGGAGTTTCAGGACACTGAACAGTTATTTCATGCACCGCAGACTGAATATACCCGTCAGCTGATTGCTGCCAGTCAATATTAAACAGATTGAATAACAGGAAAATTTGACATGAGTCATTGTCAAATTTTCCTGGACACGTTATAACAGTTGGAGAATAAGATAAAAAATCCTGAGGAATAAACATGACCGCACTGGCAGACTCGATTCAAATCCGTAACACCACATTTAAAAATCGTATTATTAAAGGTGCAATGAGTGAGGCTTTGGCCAATGATGCAGGTCAACCGAATGAGGCACACTTAAAGCTTTATAGCGCTTGGGCGGAAGGTGGGCTAGGCTGTGCGATTACCGGGAATGTCATGGTCGATTTTCGGGCTAAAAATGAGCCCGGTGTGGTGGTGGTCGAAACTGAACGTGATCTGGAGCAACTCCAAGCTTGGGCTGAAGTGGGAAAGCGTCATGGAATGGTGCAACTGATCCAGTTATCCCATCCGGGACGTCAGTGTCCGAAAGGTTTGAATAAAGAGACTGTGGCGCCGTCGGCTGTATCTTTCAGTCCAGCACTGGCCATGAGTTTCGGAACACCGCGTGAATTACGTGAAGAGGAAATCCAGGATATTATCCAGCGCTTTGCTATCTCGGCTGCCATTTGTGAAAAAGCTGGTTTTGAGGGCGTGCAATTACATGGCGCGCACGGCTATCTGATCAGTCAGTTTTTATCGCCGCTAACCAATAAGCGTCAGGATCAGTGGGGCGGCAGTATTGAAAATCGTACCCGCTTCCTATTGGAAATTTATAAGGCTGTCCGTGCCGCAACGTCAGATCAGTTTATTATTTCCGTCAAGCTGAATTCGGCAGACTTCCAGCGTGGCGGGATTACAGAAGAAGATGTCATTTATGTGTTTAAGGCAATTGATGCTGCGGGAATAGATCTGATTGAAGTGTCTGGTGGTACTTATGAAGCACCGGCAATGGCTGGTGCGAAAGCGGACAAACGTAAAGCTTCCACGATTGCCCGTGAAGCCTATTTCCTGGACTTCGCTGAAAAAATCCGTCAGCAGGTTAGCTGCCACATTATGGTCACAGGTGGTTTTAGAACGGCTGCGAGTATGAATGCAGCGCTGGACAGCGGTGCCTGTGATTTTGTCGGGATTGCCCGTCCATTTGCGGTCGAAACGGATCTGGGTCATAAACTGGTGGCAGGACAGAATGTCCGTTATGCGGTTGAAAAAATTAAAACTGGTATTCCGATGGTCGACAAAATGGCGATTATGGAAATTATCTGGTATGCAGCGCAGTTTAAACAGATTGCTCAAGGCAAAACCCCAAATCCAAAGCTGTCGCCTTTAAAAGTATTTTTAAACTACTTAAAAGGCAATGTGAAAGCGGTGATTAAAGGCCAGATCAACTCGCGTAAATCAGCATAGAAGAATGGTCAGTTCACGCTATTTTTAGAAAATATAGCGTTCAAAGTAAAAGGCAGCGCTATCTCACAATTTTAACTAGGCTTGTATGAAGCAATAAAAGATTGATTTAACTATATGAAATTTATTCACATTGATAGTTAAATATTACACAGCCTCATATTTTGTTTAAAAGTTTCAATGGCTTTGTGTAGGCAATACCCTACTTTGGAAAGACCCAAATGAGAACTCAAAATATATTTTGAGTTCGCAAGAAAAGTCTTTTATTACCCATACACGACGTTCTGAGCCAGTTTTAAGCACTGCTTTAAAACGCAGCGCAAGGATGGGTAATGTGTGGCATCCCTGCCACGCGCGCGTAGCTTAAACTGCATCACTTCAACTATGGGACAACAGTGCCGCTAAAGATGCCTTTTACTTTTTTAAATATTTATTCTAGCTAAATTGAACGGCCTGGGGCTGAAAAGGGAACAAAATCTTAGAGACCTGTTGAGTGGCCCAAAGACCAGGCTGCTGATAATGTGCATGTGGTGCGACATAGGGAATCAATAGTTCCAGTTTTTCCTCGTCATTCTCGCATTGTTTGAGGTAAAGCTTCAGCTGTTCCAGTTGGCGCTGCTGTTGCGTGTTGACAACCAGAGGCTGGCGATGCAGCTGATGCGATGAAAGGCGTTTGGCCAGTACAGGGCCTTGAATCCAGTCACGGATCATCTGTTTTTCTGTGGCATTAAAAACCCCAAACATTTTGCCCTCTGGATTATCAATCAGCTTCCAGAAGCGGCTTTGCTCTGCAGGTTGACCGCGTTGAATCCAGCCTTTTTCCATCATCACCTCTAGAAAATCCTGAATTTGCTCTGGTTCGGACAACCAGTCATTGATGGTTTTGCCACTAAACTGGCATTTCTGGTTATGAATGTACTGTCCAATGACGGCTTTCTGCTGGAGTAATTTTAAAACCTGTTGGTCCAGGTTGAGCTCATACACGATTTGGGTAGAACTCTTGCCCAAGTCATTCATGACATAGCCCTGTTTCACCAGTTCCAGATAGCGTTCCGGATCTTCAGCGGCATGATATAAGTCCACAAAGGCCTGCAGCGACTTTTGCGCATGACCATTGTGGGCATTATCAATAGTGATGTGCACATTAAAATAATGTGGATTGATACCTAGCTCTGCCAGTTCATAATTGGTGATCAGCAGATGTAACGGTAATTGTTCATATCCAAGATTAAAACCGACCACTAAAGGCAGATATTCAGGCGGGGCATAGGCCAGTGCCAGTTGCACCGCAGCTTGCTCATAATAGGCATCTTCCAGCTGTTCAGTATAGGCCGTCAGTTCATAGGTTTGCAGTAGGTCTTGATACATGGTGACATGGTTGGCCAGTGGATGCCCCAAACCCAGCTCTTCAAGATAAATATGCACCAGATCCTTGACCACTGGCGGATTAGCCTGTTCCAAAGTGGAATAGAGCCAGGAGCCATCGACCCATTTAGTCGGTGCCACGCGATATAAAAACTCAAAAGCATGTGACACGGTAGGGAAGTATTCACGTGAAGCGCCTTGCTTACGTCGGCTTAAGTAGGCTTGAAATAACCCGCACGTGCGATGATGTTCTTCCAGAAAATGGGCTTCGGCCTGATCGGGTTGATCTAGCCAGCTGGCTGTACTGAGATCAAGCTCAGACATCAGCTGTTGAAGATACTGTTCTGCCAACTGTGTTTTTATTGTTTTTGAAATTTGTCCATCAAGGAAAACAGCCACCCAATCTTTGAAGCTTTTAGGGAATTGAGCAAAATTTTCAACAGGCTTTGACCTGACACAAAACTCCGTAGTGGTGAACATATTCTTATCCTTATCTATATGGCTGTACCCACCTTAGCCTTATGTGAAAGATCAGGTGTTTGGTTTTTGTTCGTTTTTATATCGGTAAATGCAGGGGCTTTGCTAAAGTGCGTAAACTCTCGTTGAGATGAAATATTTTTCAGTCACTTTCAAAATTAAAATCTTCAGGAAAATAGCAGGCAATAAAAAAGCCCAGGTCGTAATGCCTGAGCTTTTTTATGAGATGATGCTGATTGAAGCATTCCCGAATATGGCGTCCCTACGGGGATTCGAACCCCGGTTACCGCCGTGAAAGGGCGATGTCCTAGGCCTCTAGACGAT
>CANQWW010000037.1 GCA_947627655.1 uncultured Acinetobacter sp.
GTCTTTGGCATGACCGACAAGGGCCTACGTGAAGTGTCCAATCCCTCGGCTATTTTCTTAAGCCGCTATGATGAGGCCATTCCCGGATCCATCGTGATGATTAGCCGTGAAGGCACTCGCCCTTTGCTGGTTGAAGTACAGGCTTTGGTCGATGATGCACACGGTCAACCACGGCGTGTAGCACTTGGTCTGGAACAGAACCGCCTGAATATGCTGTTAGCCGTTATGCACCGTCATGGAGGAGTTCAAACGTCTGGGCAGGATGTGTATGTCAATATTGTCGGTGGTTTGAAGATTACCGAAACCGGTTCGGATCTGGCAGTACTGCTGGCCTGTGCCTCCAGTATCCGTGGTAAAGCTTTACCCCAGCAATTAGCCGTATTTGGTGAAGTCGGTTTATCTGGAGAAATCCGTCCGGTGCCCAATGGTCAGGAGCGCCTGAAAGAAGCCATTAAACATGGTTTTAAGTATATTATTTTACCACGTGGCAATGCGCCACAAAAAGAAGTGCCAGGTGTCCGCTTTATTGCAGTCGCCCGCTTACATGAGGCCTTGACCGAAGCCATGACGCTCAGTGATGAAGTTTAGCCATGATCTGCCTGAACTAAAAATTTCAGTAAAAAATACAGATTTTTGATTGAAATTCCATATAAAGCCTATATAAATATAAAGCTCAATGACGTTTTATTTTTATAGGAAAATTGGATGGAAGTTCGACAGCGTGGTTTGATCGCGGGTTTCTTAACTGCAGCATTACTGGTTGCTCCTTTGGCAGCTGAAGCAAAACGTGCCGGTGGCGGTAAGAGCCATGGTATGCAACGTTCTGCTGCACCGACTCAATCTTATCAGCAACCTCGTCAAGCTGCGCCAGTACAACAGGCTCCAGCCGCTGGTGCTGCAACCCAGCAAAAATCTGGCCCAGGCGTAGGTGGTATGGTTGCTGCGGGTGTCGCGGGTGCTGCAATTGGTGCAGTGGCTGCCAACGCGCTAGCGGATGACCAGAGTGCAGCCGCTTCTGAAGCGCAAGCAGCGCAACCCGCCGAGGAAAAAGGCGGTATTCCAGGCTGGATCTGGATCCTTCTTGCTGCAGCTGTTGCCTTCTTCATTTTCCGTAAGATGGGCGCAAAAAAAAAAGTAGCTTCTAGCAATCCATTCGCGCCAAACAATGGTGCTGGTCAATCAGCACCCTTTGGTCAAACACCTGCTGCACCTCGCGGTGGTGATAACACCAATATCTTTGGTCAGAATGTAGGTGGTCAAACACCAAGTAACAATGCGCCTTTTGGTTCAGCACCAAGCAACAATGCACCGTTTGGTGCCGCATATACCAATAGTGGTAGCCAGCTTCCTGATGGAACTGAACCTGCTGCGTTCCTGCGTGTTGCGCGTCAGCGTTTTAACCATATTCAATCCATGAATACGGCCAGCAACATTGCTGAAATTCAGCGTTACCTGACCCCTGACCTTTACCAGTCGATGTATAACGACATCATGGCCAATCAGGATCAGGACGTGGCTGAGTTTTCCAACCTGAATGCGATGGTGGCCGACTCGTCGAATGAAAATGGTCAATATGTGGTCAGCGTACGCTTCACCGGTACAGTTAGTGAAGACCTGAACAGCCTGCCACAGCCGTTTGCTGAAGTTTGGCATTTTGTTAAACCGGCTGGCTCACAGCAAGACTGGTTGGTGGCTGGTATCCAGCAGGAGCACTAATTTCCTGACTGAATAACACAGCAGTCTTATTTCCTCGCAATTTCGAGCAGCGGCTTCCGGGTCGCTGCTTTGTTTTTTTAATGGATTCAATCATTTTCCAAACCGCTGTTTGCCACTGTCTGTTCGATCTCAAATCCCTCTCTTTGTTCTGGACATGATCAGAAAATTCTTTGAAAATACGTATTTAAAATATAAACAATAATTGTTATCATTCGCGTGTTTAAAAATACCACGATTAACTTATAGAATTTTCGATGATGAGCAGTCCCAATATGGATGTTGCAGCTACCTCTCCTGTAGTTACAGCAAATCCAGCGACCAAATCCAAAAAGAAAGTGCAGCCCAAATTAACGGCTTATCGCTTTATGATTTTCTATCGTTTCATGCTGGCGGCTTTTGGGGGTTATGCCCTGGCCTCCTATGCGGCCATGCTCATTGCACACTATTTCAGTGAATCTCAAAGCAGTGCGGCGATGTCTGCCACCATGATCGGTTTTCTTTTACAGACAGCTGCGTTCATCTGGGTATTTATGGTCAATAAAACCCTGAAAGCGACACTGGGCATTCTGATCCCAGCAGTATTGTTCTACCTTGCCTATCAGCTTTTAGGGAAATAACATGAGACCAGATGCAAAACCGGAAGGTCCACGCCAATCCATGTCCTGGCTGCATACCTGGGCCAGCCTGATTTTGGGCTGGTTGCTGTATGCCATTTTCCTGACCGGTACGCTAAGTTTTTTCCAGAATGAAATTACCACTTGGATGAAACCTGAGCTACACCAGTCGGTACCACAAGCCACCCAGATCGAGCAGACCCGTGTTGCCCTGGCCTATTTACAGGAACATCATGCAGATGCCGGTAGCTGGGCGATCCAGTTACCGCATGCCCGCCAAAACTACACCACGCTTAGCGTTCGCAGCGCAAATGAAGATCCGCGTGCACGTCGTGGCGGCACCCGGGTCAGCATTGACAGTGCCACTGGTGAAGTTCTAGAGGCGCGTGAAACCCGTGGCGGCGGCTTCCTGTACCGTTTCCATTTCGATCTGTACGGCATGCCACGCATGTGGGCACGCTGGATTGTCGGTATTGCCACCATGCTGATGCTGGTCGCGATTATCAGTGGTGTGATCACACATAAAAAAATCTTTAAGGATTTCTTTACCTTCCGTCCGGGTAAAGGTCAGCGTTCATGGCTAGATGCGCATAATGCAACGGCCGTCTTTGCCCTGCCTTTTCATATCATGATTACCTTTAGTGGCCTATTGCTCCTGCTGTTTACCATCATGCCGTGGGGCGTCAACCAGATTTATGAAAACCGCGGGGCGTTCCTGCAAGACCAGCGTAAAACACTGGTACAGGACAATAGCAAACCCGAGGAAGTCCGTGAAGGTCGTGGTGAGCGTGGCGGTGAAATGGTAGCACGTAGCGAAGGTCGTCCTGAAGGCGAACAACGTATGCCACGCGGTGAAGCTGAAGGCCGTGGAGACATGACTGCACGTGCTGAAAGTGGCGCTCAGGCTGAGCGAGGAAATGCTGAAGGCCGTCGCTCACGTGGCGAAGATCGTCCGGCCCGTCCGGCAGCATTGACCGATCTGGCACCGGTGCTGGCAGCAGCTAAACAAGAGTGGAAAAATAATCCGATCGGTACGATTACCATTATTCAGCCCAATACCAGCAAGGCTGAGATCGAGCTTCGCGCTCTGAATGGGGTGAGTGTGGCCTATCGCAGCGTTTATCCAAGTCTGGCGTTTAACGGCGTGACGGGTGAAATGAAGCCAGATCAGACTGCACTGAAAGCACCCTCTGTGGCCAATGGTATCTATAATGTCGTGACCTCACTGCATGAAGCACGTGGTGTCGATCTGGCTCTACGTTGGTTACTGTTCCTGTCCGGTATCGTAGGTACCCTGATGGTTGCAACGGGTCTGATCTTATGGTGTGTTAAACGTGCACCACAGCAGCAGAAACAGGGCTATAAATCTTTTGGCTATCGTACGGTTGAAGTGACGAATATTGCGGCCATTATTGGTTTGCCGATTGCCTGTGCGGCCTATTTCTATGCTAACCGTTTTATTCCGGTAGATATGGAGATGCGTGCCAACTGGGAAATCCGTACCTTCTTTACAATCTGGCTGCTGACATTCTTCTATGCCATGCTGCGTACTCATCGTCAGGCCTGGCTGGAACTGCTCATGCTGGCAACCGTGGCCTTTGGCCTGCTACCGGTACTCAATTTCCTGACCGGCGGCCAGCCGATCTGGAGTACGATTGCGCATGGTCAATGGGTGATTGCGACCTTTGATTTAGCCATGTGGGTATTAGCACTGGTGTTCTGGTTTGCATTCAAGAAAGTGAAAAACCACAAAGGCTTGCCGGTAAAAAAAGGCAAAGCGGCAGCTGCGGAGACTGAGTTATGATATTTTTCTTACTGGTCTGGTCGCTGACTGCACTGGGGTTTATCGCATTGGCTAGTTCTATGTCCAAACATCAAAAACAAATGTTTGGCAAAGAACTGGATGCGAGCAAAACCCGACTTGCCACTATTCTCGGCTGGGTATTGCTGATTATTGCGCTGATTCTGTGCCTGCTGATGGGTACAGTCAGCAATATGCTGAGTTACTGGATAGGTAGCCTGACCTTTGCTGCCTTGGCCATTGCTTTAAGCCTGACTTATCTTGAGTCTAAAATCAAAGTCATCACTCTTGGCTTTGCCATTCTTGCGATTATTTCCGCTTTAATCTGCCTGTTCTAAGCAGAATGTAGGTTTCTATATGGAAAAGCCAGTCTTCGGATTGGCTTTTTTATTTTGAACCTTTTAATCTACGCCTAATAGTTTTTGAGATCTTGATATGACTGAGCGTGTTTCTCCCTCTGCTGCCCTTTCCAATCGTGCCCTTGCTGGCAATGCCGAAGCGCAATTTGAACTGGCTGAACTGTACATGCAAAGTGAGCATGATGATGACATCATTCTGGCGGAAGAATGGGCGCTAAAAGCAGCCAATGGTGGTTTAGTTGAAGCGATGTACTGGCTCGGTGAAGGCTACACCGTGTATGCCAAGGAAATCGCTGAGCAAGACTCTGAAGAATCTAAAGCTCACTTTGAGTTAGCCTATTACTGGTTAAGTAAAGCCAATATCGAAAAGCATCCGGCAGCGACCTTGGAACTGGCTGGTTTTTACCGTCGTGGTGATGTGATTGAAAAAGACGTGGAAAAATCTATTGCACTGGTGAAACAGGCAGCTGAATGGGGTGAAGTACAGGCCATGCGTGATCTGGCTTTTATCTATGCCAATGGTTTAGGCGTAGATGGCAATGAAGAGCTGGCAGAGTTTTGGACTGAAAAAGCTGATGCTGCTGAAGCAAAATAAGTCAGAGAGGCCCATCAAATGATGGGCTTTCTATTTATTAAGCATTATTCCAACAATCTGAACTTTGGCTATCAAAGAATTCAACTTCAATATTTGGAGAAATTCCTTTGATTAACCTATAAATTTTATGACATTCATCCTGATCTTTAGAATAAGTTGAAATAGCCACTTTAGCTGCAATTTTATTTTTAAAAATTTGCTGTACTAATTGTCATAAGCTGAATCAATTTTTTGATCCATTATTCCCAAATGTTTATTAACTAATTTCGCATGCCAAACTAATCTCAGGATTAGCTCAAAATCACATGTATTAAATTCAGTAAATAGTTTAGATATATCCTCATTCAAAAGACTTAATTTTTCTGCCTCTTCTTTTAAGGAAGAAAAACCAAACTTCGAATGCAACGCAATACTAGCCCCATTACCAATAATTAAACTGCCATTCTCATAATCATCTTTAATTTCAACCCATTCCTTAATTGGATATTCAAAGCTGTCCGTCATAGTTTAGTCTCAAATTTTCTTATTAGTCAGATATTAAACAATTTCGGATTGGAACCAAATTAATTTCCAAGTACAATACCCCGCTAGTCGAGGGATGCTGCGACGTTTTACAGGCACGAAATGTAAAAGCGCCAGGCTCGACGATCGGTTTATCTTACTCTAGACAGACCAACAACGGCATCCGCGAACTGAATGATCAATTATTGTTTTTTATAAGGAGATCGTGATGAACGCGGTTAATGCTTCATTTACAGATTATAAAGTTGCCGATATTTCCCTAGCTGACTACGGCCGTAAAGAAATCAAACTTGCCGAAGCCGAAATGCCAGCCCTCATGGGTCTGCGTAAGAGCTATTCTGCTGCTAAACCACTTGCTGGTGCCAAAATCCTTGGCTGTATCCACATGACGATTCAAACTGCAGTTTTAATTGAAACTCTGGTTGAATTAGGCGCAGAAGTTCGTTGGACATCTTGTAACATCTTCTCAACTCAAGATCACGCTGCTGCTGCTATTGCTGCTTCAGGTGTTCCAGTATTTGCTTGGAAAGGTGAAACTGAAGAAGAATATATGTGGTGTCTTGAACAACAGATCAATGTCAATGGCAAACCTTGGGATGCCAACATGATTCTGGATGATGGCGGTGACTTGACTGCTGTTGTGCATGAAAAATATCCGGAACTGATTGCAAAAATCCACGGGATCACTGAAGAAACCACCACAGGTGTACAACGTCTGCTAGAAATGTGGAAAGACGGTTCGCTTAAAGTACCTGCAATCAACGTAAATGACTCAGTGACTAAATCTAAAAATGACAACAAATACGGTTGCCGTCACTCTCTAAACGATGCCATCAAACGTGCAACTGACATGCTGCTTTCTGGTCGTCGTGCACTGGTAATTGGTTATGGTGACGTAGGTAAAGGTTCTGCGCAGTCTCTTCGTCAAGAAGGCATGATCGTACGTGTTTCTGAAATCGATCCAATCTGTGCAATGCAAGCCTGCATGGACGGCTACGAAGTCGTTTCTCCATACAAAAACGGCGCGCAAACTGGTAAGAAAGAAGACGTAAATGTTGATCTTCTACAAAATACTGACCTGATTGTTACCACAACGGGTAACTACCACGTGTGTGACGCAGCGATGCTTGATTCATTAAAAGCAGGTGCTGTGGTGTGTAACATCGGTCACTTTGACACTGAAATCGATACCAACTACCTACGTGGTTACAAATGGGTTGAAGTGAAGCCTCAAGTTCATCAAGTATATCGTTCAGAAAATGAAAACGATTACCTGATCCTGCTTTCTGAAGGCCGTTTGGTGAACCTTGGTAATGCAACAGGTCACCCTTCACGCGTGATGGACGGTTCATTCGCGAACCAGGTATTGGGTCAAATGCACTTATTCGCTGAGAAATTTGCTGATCTTCCTGAAGAGCAAAAACAGGCTGCGATTCGCGTTGAGCTGCTACCTAAGAAATTAGACGAAGAAGTTGCTGCGGCAATGGTTGCAGGTTTCGGTGGTGTTCTGACTACATTAACTCAAGAACAGGCAGATTACCTAGGCGTTGCTGTTGAAGGTCCGTTTAAGTCTGATGCTTATAAATACTAAGTTTTTAATTCACTCATACTGAATTGAAATGATGGGTAATTTTACATTTGAATGTGTTGCTGTAAATAATCCCTCCCAGCCTCCCTTTAAAAAAGGGAGGTGTCGCGGATCTAATCTCGATTAAATCCACGATATCCCCCTCTTTTTAAAGAGGGGTTAGGGGAGATTTGTTAAATAAAAAACTCACACTTCGGTAGCTATACCCACTCTGAATTTTTACATGAGTTAATTACTTAAATATTTATAAAAAGGATTTGAACATGTCTAAACAGATTCCAATTTCTTTTGAGTTTTTCCCGACCAAAACTGATGCGGGTGCGGAAAAACTTAAAGTTGTACACCAAGAACTACAATTGCTAAATCCAGAGTTCTTCTCTGTGACTTATGGCGCTGGCGGTTCAACCCGTGAACGTACTTTATCTACTTTAAATGACTTTAATGGTAAAGGCACACCGGTTGCCCCTCACCTGTCTTGTATTGGTGATGATAAAGCCCGTATTGCCGAACTGTTAGATCTGTATAAGTCACAAGGTATTGATCGTATTGTGGCTTTGCGTGGTGACTTGCCTTCCGGTCAGGTCGGCTTAGGTGAATTACCATATGCACAGGATCTGGTTCGCTTTATCCGTGAATATTCAGGGGATCACTTCCATATCGAAGTTGCGGCTTATCCTGAAATGCATCCTCAGGCGGAAAGTTTTGATCAAGATATTCAGCACTTTGTGGATAAAGTCAATGCAGGTGCCAATGCTGCATTAACCCAGTTCTTCTTTAACCCAGATGCATATTTCTACTTTGTTGATCGTATCCAGAAAGCCGGTGTGGATATTCCGGTCGCACCTGGGATTATGCCGATTACCAATGCCAGCAACCTGATTCGCTTTGCAGATGGAACCGGTGCTGAAATTCCACGCTGGATTCGCAAGCAACTGGCCACCTATGGCGATGACACTGCAAGTATCAAAGCCTTTGGTCATGAAGTCGTAGTGAAATTCTGTGAACGCCTGATCGCAGGCGGTGCACCAAGCCTGCACTTCTATACCATGAACACCACTGATCCAACCCGCCAGCTTGTGCTTGACCTGGGTCTGGCTTAAGTCAATATCACTTAACTGAGAGTAACACCTGCATGCCACGTTTTTATATTGAAGCTGATTTAGCAGTAAACACCACTGTTGAACTGACTGAAACAGTATTTCATCACTGGGTAAAGGTGTTACGTGCTCAGGTGGGTGATACAGCGACCCTGTTCAATGGTCAAGGCGGTGAGTTTGAGGTAGAACTGACGGAAGTGGCCAAAAAAACGGCTTCAGTTCAGATCAACCACTTTAATCCAGCGAATCGCAGACCCAAGTTTAAAGCGCTGCTCGGTCAAGTGATGAGTAAAGGCGACCGGATGGACTATGCCATTCAAAAAGCGGTAGAGCTGGGTGTTTCTGAAATTCAACTGCTCACCTCGGAACGCTGTGAAATGCGCCTCAAATATGACCGTGATCAAAAAAAACTGGATCACTGGCAAGGTATCGCGATTGCTGCCTGTGAACAGTGTGGTCTGAACATTGTGCCGCAGATTTTAGCGCCTATGCCTTTAGAAAAATGGCTCGCCAGCGAGTTAGCGACAACTAAGCTGGTACTTGCCCCCAATAAAAATGAAGTGGATGTTTTGGCGAATGCTACAGCTGATCTTGCGCTGCTGATCGGTCCTGAAGGTGGCTTAAGTGAAGCTGAAATTACTGCTGCCAACACCCAAGGCTTTGTGAACTGGTGTATTGGTGAACGTGTCCTGCGTACCGAAACCGCGCCTGTGGTTGCCTTATCCATTCTGAATTATAAATTTTAGAGATGTCATGCACGAGTTTTTAAAACATCTGTAATTGTAAAAAATTGTCGCTTTTTTGATTGATTTTTATTAATAAGCACTTTAGTCTTAACTGATAAAAATGAATGACCTAATGAATCAGTATGTTCATGTAGAGATCGAATAAAAATAATACAGCATAAAACTTGAACTTAAAAATAAAGGCATTAAGTCATGATTGATAATCAGGATGATTATATTCAGCAACATCTCAACCATGCACAAATCGTCAATACAGTGCGTCATAGCCGTTACTTTTTGTTGAGTATTTTGCTGGTCTGCCTGTATATTTTTTGTGTATATCAGCTGCATTATCATCCTGCGCCGACTTATTTTAATCTCTGGTTTATCTGGACCGAAATTTTGGTCTGTATGTGCTGGCTGGTCAGCACCATTTATTTTAAACCGAACAGCTATACCCTTCGGTCAGCTCACTGCTGGTTACAAATCCAATGCTTATTGGTGGGGATCAGTGTCGCCACCGGAATTTTCACGATCTACTTTTACCTACCGCAGGTTAATTCAGCCTTTGATCAGATCGAGGCATTGACGCTGACCGGTTTACTGCTCATGGTGACCCAGGCCTTTGCGCTGACCTATCTCACCCAAAAACTGAGTTACTTCTGTCTGGTATTTTTACCTGGTCTGGTGCCCTTCGTGCTCCTACAGATCTATGAATATTCTTCGATTAATCCATTTTTTAGTCTGGCCCTGAACTTTTCTGTCATTGTCATCCTGCTCTGTGCCAATAGTACCTACCGTATTCATAAACGTACTTCGCGTCTCTATGCGCAAAATAACTTATTGGTCACCAATGCCGAACAGCAAGTCAGCTGGACGGATGAGCTATGCAAACAGTTACAGGTCGAAGTCAATAAATCCAAGGATATTGAGTTACAGCTCCAGCTAAATAACCAGTTGCTGGAACAGAAAGTCCGTGAACGTACCTTTGATATTCAGCAGATTAACGCAGCCTTGCAGGATCAATATCAGAATCTGGAACTGGCGCATGAAATTGCCGGCATCCGCCCGTGGGACTGGAATATTAAAGACCGTAAATTTACCCTGACCAATCATCGTCAGGAACAGATTCAGCGCAATTCACGTGAGCATCAGGCTCAGCTGCATCAGCTGATTCATCCCGATGATCTGGGACATTTCAAAGCCATGATGAAGCAACATTTGCGTGGCCAGAGCGAACGCTATGAAGTCACCTACCGCATCCAATATACCCCAGAGGTATGGAACTGGGTCCATGATATTGGCCGGGTGATTGAACGTGATCCTGAAACACTAAAACCCTTAAGAATGGTCGGTATCCGTCGTGATATTCAGCAGGAACGTTACTCTCAGGAACGCCTGAAACTGGCGGCGAGCGTACTTGAGCAGGCAGCTGAGGGGATTTTCATTTTAAATGAGGAACTGCATTATATTGAAGCCAATCCTTATTTTGAGCAACTTTCTGGCTTTAAACGTGAGCACATTATCGGTAGGCATCTGTTTGATATCACTGTAAATAATAAATCACAGCAACGCATTATTCATAACAATATCATCAAGCAAGTGATGAAAATTGGTTCTTTTGATGGTGAACTCCATGAGAGGTTCCTGTCAGGTAAGGAATTGCCGTTATGGTTGCATATTAATGCCATTACAGATGATGAAGGCCGGATCAGCCACTATATCGGTATTGTCTCAGATCTGACTGAACGTAAGTTGCAAGAGCAGCGTCTTTCCTATCTTGAAAATTACGATACGCTGACCGACTTACCCAATCGTTTTTATTATAACTATCAGCTACATCAGTATTTAGTGACACAAAAAGACTCGATCAAGCAAATGGCGGTGATTCGCCTTAATATTGACCGATTCCGTCCACTGAATGAATATCTGTCCAACAACGGCGGTGATGAATTATTACGTCAGGTGGCACAGCGCCTGCGTATGACCAATACCGAAGCACTATTCGTTGCCCATTTAAATGGTGATGACTTTGCCATTCTGTATGAAATCTCGCATATCCGTCCATCCGTACAGGAACACTGTGCCCGCATCGCCAAAGCCTTTGCCATACCATTTAATATCTTTGATCAGGATTATGAAATCACCATTTCAATGGGCGTCGCCATCTATCCTGAGCATGGCCGTCAGCTAGACTATCTGAATAGTTGTGCAGAACAGGCGCTGAGTGAAGCTAAAAACCTCGGTGGAAACACCGTTCGGTTCTACTCCAATGAGAGTACAGCCCTGTTAGAACAGGGGATTCTTATTGAACGTGACCTGCGCAAAGCCCTTCAGAATGGTGAACTGGTTGTGTATTACCAGCCGAAAGTTTATTTCCATGACCGCTCTATCTATGGCTTTGAAGCACTTATCCGCTGGAACCATCCTGAAAAAGGTCTTATCCCGCCAGGCATGTTTATTCCTCTGGCAGAACAGACCAGCATGATTTCTGAAATCGGTCAGCTGGTGATTCAGCAAACGGCTCAACAGATTCGAAAATGGAATGAACAAGGTTTCCATAATATCTGTGTTTCTGTAAATATCGTAGCGCAGCAGTTGCGTCGTGGCCAGTTGATTGATGATCTGGATACAGCGATCAGGCTGAATCAGATTAGCGGTTCCAGTCTGGAATTGGAAATTACTGAATCCTCCTTGGTTGAAAATTCGGAAACCGTGAAAAATGTCCTGAACCAGATTAAAGAACGCGATATCAAGATTTCCCTGGATGACTTCGGCACTGGTTATTCTTCGCTCTCTTACTTAGCTGATTTTCCAATAGATATTCTTAAAATTGACCGTAGTTTCGTATCAAAGATTGGCGATAGCAAACAGGAAGCGATTGTCAGCGCCATGGTGGCGATGGGCAAGGCGATGGGAATGACCGTTGTCGCGGAAGGTATCGAAAACAAGGAACAATTAGATTTTCTGCATCAGCTTGATTGCGATATTGCCCAAGGTTATATGTTCTCCAAGCCTTTTCCAGAACAACAGGCTACCGAATATCTTATCCAGAATACCTGCCAGGAGACTTATACCTATCAGGTATAACTATAGAGCTGCAGACGATAATTTATTCTAAAAACCGGTGTATTTGACTGTGCTAAGCACGGAACAAGTGATATATTCTCATATATTCAACGGTTTTGTTACCTGCAATTGGGTAATAATTGATACATTCGAGAGACTAATGGACGAACAATCTTTAAAGCAACAGGCACTGTATTACCACGAATTCCCAACCCCAGGCAAAATCAGCGTTACTCCAAGCAAACAACTGGTCAACCAGCGTGATTTGGCCCTTGCCTATTCGCCAGGTGTAGCTGCACCCTGTCTAGAGATTGAGCGTGATCCATCTACCGCAGCTCTTTATACTGCACGTGGCAACCTGGTCGCTGTGGTGACTAACGGTACTGCCGTACTTGGCCTCGGGAACATCGGCCCGCTAGCCTCTAAACCGGTGATGGAAGGTAAAGGCGTACTATTTAAAAAGTTCGCGGGTGTAGATGTATTCGATATCGAAATCGCAGAAAATGACCCAGATAAAATCGTCGACATTGTCGCTGCATTAGAGCCAACCTTTGGTGGTATTAACCTTGAAGATATCAAGGCACCAGAATGTTTCTATATTGAGCAAAAACTACGTGAACGCATGAATATTCCTGTGTTCCACGATGACCAGCACGGTACCTCAATTATTGTCGGCTCTGCCCTGCTCAATGCCTTGCTGCTCAATGGCAAAAAAATTGAAGATATTAAAATTATTGCTTCAGGTGCGGGTGCCGCGGCACTATCATGTCTGAACCTGCTTTGTGCTTTGGGTGCAAAAAAAGAGAACATTATCGTTGCCGACTCGCGTGGCCTACTCACCACTAAACGTGAAGGTCTGGATGAGTCGAAAAAGGCATATGTTCAAGATATTGAAGCAACAACCATTGCTGAGGTAATTGAAGGTGCGGATATGTTCCTGGGTCTATCTGCTGCAGGCATCTTGACCCAAGACATGGTACGTAAGATGGCCAAAGATCCGATCATCTTTGCACTGGCAAACCCAGATCCTGAAATCCTGCCTGAGCTGGCGCATGAAGTACGTCCTGACGTGATTATGGCCACTGGTCGCTCTGACTATCCAAACCAAGTGAACAATGCACTGTGTTTCCCATATATCTTCCGTGGTGCTTTGGATGTCGGCGCAACCACAATTAACGAAGAAATGAAAATTGCCTGTGTGCATGCCATTGCGCGTATGGCGCATGTGGAAGCAGATGCGGCTTCTTATGGTGAAAAATCCGCTTCTTTCGGCCGTGAATACCTGATTCCTCGTCCGCTAGATCAACGCCTAATTTTGGAAATTGCCCCTGCAATTGCCCAGGCAGCTATGGATTCTGGCGTGGCGACTCGTCCAATCCAGGACTTCTCACATTATCGTCAACGTCTGTCTGAGTTCGTTTATAATTCAGCATTCATGATGAAACCGATTTTCTCGCAGGCAAAAACTGATCCTAAACGCATTGCTTATGCTGAAGGTGAAGACCTACGTGTCCTTCGTGCTGTACAGATTGCAGTCGATGAAGGCTTGGCGAAGCCAATTCTGGTGGGTCGTCCTGCAGTGATCGAAGCGAATATCAAAAAACTAGGCTTACGCCTGGAAAATGGTGTGAATATCACCATCATCGACCAAGAAAAGAATCCGCATTACGAACAGTTTGCCGATGACTACTACAACATCATGAAGCGCAAAGGGGTAACTCCTGAATATGCACAACGTGAAGCACGTCGTCGTTCTACCCTGATCGCCTCCATGTTAGTCAAACATGGTCTGGCAGACGGCATGCTGTGTGGTACCTATTCAAGCTACGACATCCATCTGGACTTCGTCAGCAACATTATTGGCAAACAGGAGGGTCACAATACCTTCTTTACCCTGAATGCGCTGATGCTGGAAGACCGTAATCTGTTCATTGCTGATACCTATATCAACCGTAACCCGACTGCTGAACAACTGGCAGAAATGACCATTCTGGCTGCTGAAGAAGTACGTCGCTTTGGTATTACGCCACGTGTGGCTTTACTGTCTCACTCAAGCTTCGGTAGCGACCAGGATGACCTCAGTGCGCAAAAAATGCGTCAGGTCTATGACATTCTGAGTGAAATTGCGCCTGAGCTGGAAGTGGAAGGTGAAATGCACGGTGATGCAGCATTAGACGAAAACATCCGTCAATTTGCATTCCCGAACTCACGTTTCAAAGGTTCTGCGAACTTGCTGATCATGCCAAACCTGGATGCCGCCAATATTTCGTTTAACCTGCTCAAATCAACTTCAGGCAACAACGTGACAATTGGTCCAATCCTGTTGGGCGCAGCCAAACCTGTGCATATTTTAACTCCAACCACGACCACTCGCCGTTTGGTGAATATGACCGCGTTAACCGTGGCTGAAATCCAGGAAAATGAAAAACTGGCGCTGTAACTTTAGCTAGCCAGGTCACACTTTCTGACTTGAGAAAACCTCTATTCTGTAGCATGATGCTTGTAAGAATAGAGGTTTTTTCATGCAAGTTTATTTAGTAGGCGGTGCAGTGCGAGATCACTTGCTCGGACACCCCTATCACGAAAAAGATTATGTGGTCGTCGGCGCAAGCCCCGATCAAATGCTCAAGCTCGGCTATCAGCCAGTGGGTAAAGACTTTCCTGTATTCCTGCATCCTGAAACCAAAGAAGAATACGCGCTGGCGCGTACCGAACGTAAGTCTGGTACGGGTTATCATGGTTTTGAATTCCATACCGATAGCAGTGTCACTCTGGAACAGGATCTGATTCGTCGTGATCTGACCATTAATGCCATGGCCATGGATGATGCCGGTCATCTTCATGACCCTTATGGCGGTCAGCAGGATTTAGACAATCGTGTGTTGCGTCATGTTTCGGATGCCTTCATTGAAGATCCATTACGGGTGCTGCGTATTGCGCGTTTCGCTGCCCGCTACCACCAGCTGGGCTTCAGTATCGCTGAAGAAACCTTGGCCTTGATGAGTCAGTTAACAGAATCCGGTGAGTTAAACGCGCTGACACCTGAACGGGTGTGGAAAGAAACATCTCGTGCGCTCATGGAACCTCATGCCGATATCTATTTTGAAGTCTTGCGTCACTGCGGTGCATTGAAAGTTTTATTCCCGGAAATCGATGCCCTGTTTGGCATTCCACAACGTCCAGAATATCATCCGGAAATTGACTGTGGCATCCATACATTCATGTCGCTGCAACAAGCCTGCCGCCAGAATTATAATCTGGATGTACGCTTTGCCGTTCTGGTGCATGATCTGGGCAAAGCCCTGACACCTGCTGAAGAATTACCACGGCATATCATGCATGAAGAACGTGGGATTCAGCCGGTGACTGAGCTGTGTGAACGTCTTAAAGTGCCGACTTATACCAAACAGCTGGCTTTAGCCGTATGTAAAGAGCACCTGAAATGTCATCAGGCACTCAACCTGAAGCCTGGCACCTTGTGGCGTCTTTTACAACGTCTGGATGTATTGCGTCGTCCTGAACGGGTGGAGGCTTTTGTACAGGCCTGTGAATGCGATTCTCGCGGCCGCCTTGGTTTGGAAGACCGAGAATACCCGCAAGCGCAGTATGTCTTGGAAGCCATGCAGGTCGTGCGCGGCATTAAAGCGCAGGATTTACCCGCAGATATACAAGGCCCTGATATCGGTGAAATGCTGATTGAACGCCGTATTCATGCCTTAGGCGAATTAAAAGCACGCCATATAGCAGTAATGTAAGCCAGCTCCTCCGGGAGCTTTCTTCTTTATACTGATTGATATCTGAAATCCTTTTCTCCTGCTTCCCGATATCTATATGCAAAATTATTAGAATTCATCTGCATCGTCCTCTGCTTAAAGTCTGGTTATTATTTGCTTAGCTTTCATTCTGATAAAAAATCTATGACTTTTCTGATCCGCCCTTTGCAACTTGAACAAGACTTGTATGCAATCCATAATCTCACCACACAGCTCGGCTATCCCACCACACTAAAAATATTCAGCAACGCTGGCAGAAAATTCATCAAGATTCAAATTATCAGACTTTGGTGGTTGAACATGAACAAGGCGTGATTGGCTATGCAGGTTTAATTCAGGAATATAGCTGGGAATTTGATGAGGGCTATTTACGGATTCAAGCTTTGGTGGTCGATCAGGCTTATCGCGGGCAAGGTGTTGGTAAACGACTCATTGCAGCAATTGAGGATTTAGCTAAACAGCATGATATAAAACTGATTCAAGTAAATAGTGGTAACCGTGCAGAACGTTTACCTGCACATGCTTTTTATCAAAATTTGGGTTTTGATGCCTATAGTATTGGTTTTCGAAAATATCTGGATTAATCAGCCCACTCAGGACGCAGGCTGATCATTGAAGCAATGACTTAGGAAATATCCGCCGGGAAAGTAATCACCTTTTCCAGCTTCATCTGATTGGTGGCAATCATCAACAGGCGGTCTACCCCTAAGGCAATCCCTGAACATTCCGGCATATTGGGTAACGCAGCCAGCAAATACTCATCAATCGGCATAATATATAAGCCGAGTTTGGCGCGTTCAGTATTATCCGCTTCAAAACGATAACGCAGTACTTCCGCATCAATCAGCTCGTCATAGGCATTGGCCAGTTCCAGACCTTCAATATATAACTCAAAACGTGCTGCGACCAGCTCCCCATCTTCATCTATTCTGGTTTTGGCCAATGAGGCCAGTTCAGGCGGGAAATCCGTCAGGAATACCGGTGTATCAAAGCCAAGGCTCGGCTCGACCATATGCGAGAACAGCAGATCAATATACGCCAGACGATCCTGTCCCAAGTCCAGATTTAAACCGACACGGCGGCAACAGTCTTTTAGTTCCTGTAAAGTCGCCTGTAACGGATTGAGATCCAGTCGGTCCATAAAAGCATGTTTATAGCTCAGTATGGTTGGGCGAAGCTCGCCAAAACGCTGTTTCAGCACCACATTGAGTAAGTCAGACACTTCAAACATCAGATCTTTCAGGTTAAAGCCCGGACGATACCATTCCAGCATGGTGAATTCACTGTTGTGCTTGCGGCCATGCTCATCATCCCGGAACACCTTACAGATTTGATAAATCGGGCCACTGCCACTGGCCAGCAGGCGTTTCATCGCGAATTCAGGAGAAGTTTGCAAATAATGGGTACTGAGCTTACCCAATACATGACGTTGTGCCTGCACAGAGGCCAGATGTACATCAGTCACACCCGCTTGAGATAGAATCGGTGTTTCAACTTCCAGCACATCACGTTCAGCAAAAAACTGACGCAGCTGTGCATATAAATGGGCGCGCGCGCGCATCGCGTTGAGATCACAGGTCGGTTGATAAACAATACTCACGCTTTCGGTCCTCCATGCGCCGCCCATTCACGACGTAATGGATAGGTCTTGCGTAAATGATCAAAGGCATGCTGATCGACCTTGCCATCTTTTAAGCAAGCCCGTAGATTGGCATCATCACGCTGAATATCATAGATTTCACCAAGATGCTGTTTTAGCGCTGCTTTTAAATCCTGCCCTGCAAAATATTGCGCGCATTCCGGCAATTGGCTTTCGAACTGTTTATAAATTTCAAAACCAAAATGACGACAGAAAGCCTCATAGATCATTTGCGTACCACGCGCCTTACCTTCCAGACTATAACCAGCAATATGTGGCGTTACCAAGCTAACCAGATCCAGCACTTCAGCTGAAATCACCGGTTCATGTTCAAATACATCCAGAACCACCTGACGCTGAGTTGTCTTGATGTCAGCGATTAAAGCTGCTTCTTCAACTACTGCTCCACGTGCAGAATTGACCAAAATGGTTTCCGGTTTCATTTGAGCAAAGGCCTCAGCATTGATCATGCGATAAGTCGGATGTTCACCTTGTTTGGTCAAAGGTACATGAATACTGATCGCATCAGATTGCGCCAATAAGCTTTGCAAATCAATCTGTTCAATATTGTCACGCTGTACAAAAGGATCACAACCGATCACATGCCAGCCGAGCAATTCTGCCATATAAGCCAGTCGTGTACCGACATTACCTAGCCCAACAATACCAAGGGTAAAATTCCGATCCGCGTCTAACAGAGCTGGACGCAGTTTTAATAAAGCGGTAATTACATATTCCGCTACGGCTTGCGCATTACAACCTGCGGCATTACTCCAGGCAATCCCTTGCTGCTCAAGCGCCGCAATATCCAGATGATCGGTACCAATGGTCGCGCTACCCACAAACTTGACCTGGCTGCCTTCCAGAAGCGGTGAATTCACTTTAGTCACTGAACGTACCAGCAAAGCATCTGCATCCTGTACATCTGCCGTAGTCAAAGTACGGCCTGCCCGGTGCTGAATCTCGGCAAATTCTGCAAAGAAATAATCGGTAAATGCCAGATTTTCATCTGCGACAATTTTCATAATGCCTTCCAACAACACAATGCCATTATCTTAACGCGTGATGCTGCCGCTGACTATTCAGTTATGCGGACTTCTATTTTCTAAAGCCATTTAAAAAACCGAAGACTAGCTTCGGTTTAAGTAGAAAAAGCACTCACTGCTTATTTAGCAAGCTGCAGAGATGATGTTATCAATAATCCCTTGTGCATTGAGCACAGCAATTTCTTCGGGACTACGGAACTGGGACAGAATCTGCTGGGTATGTTGTCCGAGTTTTGGCGGTGCATGACGATATTGTACCGGTGTCTCCGACAGTTTGATCGGTGAACCAATCATTTTAAACTGGGCATTTAAAGGATGCGGCAGATCCACCAGCATTTCTCTTGCAGCAACTTGAGGTTCATGCAAGGCATCTGCAATTGAGTTAATGACACCAACAGGTACTTTGACGGCGTGAATGGCATCGACCCAGTCTTTGGCATTTTTGATGAGAAAATATTCTGACAATAAAGCAATCAGTTCATCACGATGCTTGACTCGGTCCTGATTACGCTGAAATTTTTCATCTTGCAGCAGTTCAGGCAGCCCAATGGCCATACATAGATCTCTAAACTGTTTATCATTGCCACAGGCAATAATAAATTCCTTATCTTTGGCTTTAAATGTTTGATAAGGCACAATATTCGGATGATGATTCCCCATGCGTTTCGGTGCCGTGCCTGAGCTTAGGTAGTTCATACCTTGATTCGCCAAGGCTGCTACCTGTACATCTAGCAAGGACATATCAATATACTGACCTTGGCCGCTCTGATGACGCGCTAGTAAGGCGGCTTGAATAGCAATGGTGGCATACAGCCCGGTTTGAATATCCACGACCGCCACACCTACCTTCTGTGCACCACCGCCAGGAACATCATCTGCTTCGCCGGTAATACTCATCAGCCCCGACATGCCTTGAATAATAAAATCATAGCCCGGCTCTTCGGCTCGTGGCCCATTCTGGCCAAAACCGGTAATCGAACAATACACCAGCTTGGGATTGATGGCCTTCAAGCTTGCATAGTCCAGGCCATAACGTGCTAATGCACCCACTTTATAGTTTTCAATCACCACATCGGCAGTTTTGGCGATATCCCGGATGAGTTCCTGCCCTTGTTCAGAGGCAATATCAACCGTGACCGAATATTTATTACGATTGGCACACTGAAAATATCCC
>CANQWW010000038.1 GCA_947627655.1 uncultured Acinetobacter sp.
TTTCTCAGAATATCTGCTGGAAAACCCGCAAGCAGCGAAATCGATTGCCGGCAAAATTATTGATGCAGCACGTGCCCGTGATGCGGCGCGTAAAGCCCGGGAAATGACCCGTCGTAAGAGTGCGCTGGATATTGCTGGTTTACCAGGGAAATTGGCCGATTGTCAGGAAAAAGATCCAGCTTTGTCTGAACTGTACCTGGTCGAGGGTGACTCTGCCGGTGGTTCGGCAAAACAGGGCCGTAACCGGAAGATGCAGGCCATTTTACCGCTAAAAGGTAAAATCCTAAACGTAGAACGTGCTCGATTTGACAAGATGATTTCATCGGCCGAAGTGGGTACGCTGATTACGGCCTTAGGTTGTGGGATTGGGCGTGAAGAATATAATCCGGACAAATTGCGTTATCACAAAATCATCATCATGACCGATGCTGACGTGGATGGTTCACATATTCGTACTCTGCTGCTGACCTTCTTCTTCCGTCAAATGCCGGAACTGGTGGAACGTGGTCATATTTATATTGCCCAGCCACCGCTATACAAGCTGAAAAAAGGCAAGCAGGAACAGTACATCAAAGACAATGATGCACTAGAAACCTATCTGATTTCCAATGCAATTGATGAAATGGCACTGCATATTAGTGCCGATGCGCCTGCGATTCGTGGGGAGGCGCTGGCCAATGTGATTGCGGATTACCAGACTTCACAGAAGAGCCTACAGCGTCTGACCTTACGTTATCCTGCGACCTTGCTGGATGGTCTGCTGGCGATTGAAGCCTTTAAGCTGGATCAGGCGACTGATCTGGACTATGTGGAAAACTGGGCCATGCAGCTGCGCCAGCATATTGAAGACAAGCAGCCGAGCCTACGTCCAGAGCTGAGCATTGAGACACTGGAAAAAGAAGATGCAGAGGGTCAGAAGTTTGCCACTTATCTGCCACGTATCACGATCTATGTCCATAATCTGCCACATGCCTATCTGCTCGATGCAGGTCTGCTGGGTTCAAGTGAATATGCGCGTTTATTGAGGAACTCGAAGATGTATGGCAACACATCCTGCAAGACTCACGTCGCGGCATGATGATCCAGCGTTATAAAGGTCTGGGTGAGATGAATGCAGATCAGCTCTGGGAAACCACCATGGACCCTGAAAACCGTAACATGTTGCAAGTTACTGTCACGGATGCAATTGAAGCGGACCGCATGTTCTCTTGCTTGATGGGCGATGATGTGGAACCACGTCGTGCCTTCATTGAAGAGAATGCGTTGAATGCAGATATCGATGCATAATTGATACACAACACATTTAAAAATGCACCTTTCGAGGTGCTTTTTTTGGGCCAATTTTATGCTAATGTCATCTGAACTGTTTAGCATGATAAAAAAATAAATAATCGTTTTTATTTGTTTTTCATCATTATTTTATTTGCAGTTTCACCTGATTAGGTTGAGCCTAATACAATCAAGAGGTTTATCCATGGATAGCCAACTGGAACAAATACGTGATAGGTGGGCCCACGCCTTCTACACCGGCAATTATGATGTGTTACGCCATTATGAACACCATGATTTTAAGGTGGTTTTTGAGCAGGACGGTCGGGTTGAAAGCAGCTATCTGCGCTATGATCGTATTGCGCATGCGGTGCAAAATGGCGTTTGGAAACCACATAAACCAGAAGTTGAAGCTGAGGCATATGAGTTTAACCAGGATCAGACCGAGTGCCGGGTACTGATTGAATTGGCCACTCATCATCAGCACATCCAGGAGCGCTGGCAGTTTTTGGATGAATGGAAAATCATAGAACTGCGTTTTCTTAAAGCTAAATCATCAAAGACTTAAAAGAATAAGCTGACTCCTGAGTTAGAGATAAATTATACAATTTTAAAATCTGTTTAAACCCTGATCAAACATGTGGATAACTTCTCAGTTATCCATATTTTTTTGTGTGAATAAGAAAGTATTTATCCACAACCGATACTCAGGTGTATTTCTTTCATTTTTAAATTTAAAAAAAACTCAGCTTAAATTAACTTGTGGATAAGTATATTTGAATTTAAAATCATATTTTAAATTCAAATTAACCCACCTGTGCTGTTTTGGGTGGAGATACGCTAGAATCGCTTTTAAATATTGAATTAAAGAGCTACTCATTTAAAATTCGCTATAAATTATGGGCTATAACGTAAATGTAGTTTTTATTAACAATAAGCGTGGAACATGTTTGAATGCAGATGTAGCTAAACTACATAATTGTTTTAATAATCAAGTGAAAATTAAATTTTAATATAAAAATCATAAGTTTATAGTTTTTGGTGTTTATGGGTATTCAGGCGATTACAGGGGGAATTATTGCTGTTTTCCATACTGGCTGATCGCGATATTTTTTGCGATAAAAATGCTTAAAATCAGCATCGTTGCATTAAAAAAATAAAAAAAGCGCCTTACGGCGCTTGATGCTGTTCATCGTATTATGGCGTCAGAGTGATCTTACGACAGTCTTCTTCGCGTTTATCAAAGATCCGGTAGCCTTCAGCCGCATCTGACAGGTTCATGCGGTGCGTAATAATCACTTCCGGTGAGAGATTGCCTTCTTCAATCTGTTCTAACAGCTGTGGCAAGAACTTGTGCACATGAGTCTGACCCATTTTAAAGGTGAGACCTTTATCAAACGCATCCCCAAACAGGAAACCGTGGATCGGGCCGGCATAAACCCCCGGTACACTGACCACACCGCCACGGCGTACTGCTGCAATACATTGACGTAAGGCAAAACCGCTAGAACCTTCAAGTTTCAGGTTGGTCATCACAGTTTCCAGCAAACTGCCCTTGGCCTCAAAACCAATCGCGTCAATCACGGCATCTACACCGCGATGTCCCGCGGTATTTTCAATAATATATTCAGCGGCATCAACCTCATCAAAATTGACCGGAATCGCGCCATAGGTTTGATGGGCAAAGCGCAGACGGTAGGGGTGATGATCGACTATAAAGATCTGTTCAGCACCCAGCATGCGCGCGCAGGCTGCACTCAGCAAACCGACTGGCCCTGCACCATAAATCGCTACCGTGGAACCACGTGTCACCTGCGCATTGGTTACCGCCTGCCAGGCAGTCGGCAGAATATCGGTCAGAAACAGGACTTTTTCATCAGGCAAGGAACCGGGTACTTTAAATGGTCCAACATTACCTTTGGGCACACGGACGTACTCAGCCTGACCGCCCGGCACACCGCCATACAAACGGCTATAGCCGAACAGGGCAGCACCGGGTGGAATCTATTTCTTGTTCAGAATCGCACCACGTCCGGTGTTGGTGTTTTCACAAGCAGCGGTTAGTTCATGTTCGCAGAAAAAACAATGACCACAGGCAATGACAAAGGGAATAATCACCCGATCGCCTTTCTTCACTTCTGTCACGGCAGGGCCGACTTCTTCGACAATGCCCATAAACTCATGACCAAAAATATCGCCATCTTCAGTCGCTGGAATTTTGCCACGATACAGATGCAGGTCCGAACCACAAATGGCGGTGGCAGTCACCCTTAGAATGACATCATCCGGTTCTTGAATCACCGGATCTGGAACAGATTCAACTCGTACATCTCGAGTACCATGATAGGTCAGAGCACGCATGCGGATTTCCTCTCTCATTCATCATTAAATAGACTCAAATAAAGCAGTAGAAAATAAAAAGCCCTTTTATTAGAGACTCAGGAGCGCAGCTGACGCTGTAATTTAATGTATGAAATAAGACACCCCAGTGTTTAAAAAATAAACTTATATAAGATTTGCGTAATTCATAACAAAATATGTCAAAAAATCTGCCTATCAAATTAATATCAAGCTGTTCAAAATGGAGTAAACATAAAATCAAGCGTTAAAAAAAGCAGTGCCGATTGGCACTGCTTGAGAAGAGACAAACAAAAAGAAAAGCTAGTTATTCTGGAATGACTGTTCGATTTCTTCAAGTTCCATCATAAGTTCCAGCATCTGCTCTTCTGCTGTTTCCAGCTGAGCTTTTAGCTCGGTTTGCTCATTCATCAGTTTCAGCAACTCCTCTTTACGCGCAGCTTCATACAAGGCACTATCCGCCAGCCGTTCTTCAATTCCTGCCAGTTTGGTGTGTAGTTTTTCCATCTGACCGTCGCATTTTTCAATATTCTTGCGAATCGGACGACTCAGTTCACGCTGACGTGCCGCTTCTTTACGCTGCGCTTCCTTATCCAGTTTGGAAATCACCGGTTTGGCTTCGACCTGAGATTTCACTGGCTCGGCTGGCTTCTGGCCGTTTTTGATCATCTCGATCCGGGCCTGACGCAACCAGTCCGCATAGGCGGTCAGATCACCATCAAATTCCTTGCATTGACCATTATGTACCAGCAGCAGTTCGTCACAGACGCTGGCAATCAGCTGACGCTCATGCGATACCAGGACCACGGCGCCCTGGAAGTCTTGCAAGGCCATGGTCAGGGCATGGCGCATATCCAGATCCAGATGGTTGGTCGGTTCATCCAGAATCAGGACATTGGGACGCTGCCAGACGATCAGCGCCAAGGCCAGACGGGCACGTTCACCGCCAGAGAAGCTTTCACTCGGGGTGTCCATTCGCTCACCACTAAAACCGAAGCTACCGAGGAAAGAACGCAGACTGGCTTCACTGATTTTCGGGTCGGCAATCCGGCTCAGCTGTAGCATCGGGCTGGCATTGCCATCCAGTGCATCCATTTGATGCTGGGCAAAATAGCCAATATTGAGCAATTCTGAATCTTTACGCAGGCCTTGGAGCAGTTTTAAGTCACCGACCAAAGACTTGATCAGCGTCGATTTACCCGCGCCATTCATGCCGAGCAAGCCGATACGGCTGCTTGGGGTAATCTGTAAATTCACATTGGTCACAATCAGCTTGTCGCCATAGCCGATATCGGCATGTTCCAGTTGCAATAATGGTGAACTCATTTTAGTCGGTTCACGAAAGCTAAAGGTAAAGGGCGTATCGACATGTGCTGCAGACAGTTCCTGCATCCGTTCCAGCTGCTTGATCCGGCTCTGTGCCTGTTTGGCTTTGGTGGCTTGGGCTTTAAAACGGTCAATATATTTTTGCAGATGCGCGCGGGTCTCCAGCTGTTTCTCATAGGCCTGTTGTTGCTGCGCCAGACGTTCACTACGCGTGCGTTCGAAGGTCGAATAATTCCCGGTATACAGGGTCAATTCCTGATTTTCAATATGTAAAATATGATCGGTAATGGCATCCAGAAAATCGCGGTCATGCGAAATCAGCACCAGGGTGCCTTCATAGGCTTTTAACCAGTCTTCTAGCCAGAGAATGGCATCTAGATCCAGGTGGTTGGTCGGCTCATCCAGTAACAGCAGGTCAGAACGGCTCATTAAGGTGCGGGCCAGATTCAGACGCATGCGCCAGCCTCCAGAGAAGCTCGAAACATCTAGCTGGGATTGGTGTTCAAAAAAGCCCAGACCGGCCATCAGTTGCGAAGCTTTGGCCGGGGCAGAATAACCAGAAATTTCATCAAAACGGCCATAAAGCTGAGCCAGTTCAGTATCATCCAGCTGTTCAGGATGATTCAGCTTCTGCTGGATATCCCAGTATTCTTCATCACCCGACAGGACAAAATCAATCGCCTTCATATTCAGGGCTTTGATCTCCTGCGCCATATGCGCCACTGTCCAGACAGCAGGACGGGTCAAAGAACCGCTATCGGACTCCATGCCCCCGAGCAGGGCGGAAAACAGAGTCGACTTGCCGGCACCATTGACGCCGGTCAGGCCAATCTTCCATCCCGGATGCAATTGCATGGTGGCTTTCTGAAAAAGGATACGCCCACCGCGTCGTATGGATAACTGGTCTAACTGAATCATGAAAAATACTGACATCTGACAAATGAGAATGCCGCTATTCTAAAGGAAGAGCAGTCAAAATAAAAAAATCTTGTTCGAGTATTCCTGTAAATGTGCACTTGGTCAGTTAAGCGCTTTAATTTTTATAATTTATGCTTAAATAGGAAAAGGATATTAATCATTGAGCGGGTTTATACGCTAAACCCGCTGCTGATCAAGAATGAAAATAATAAACAGGATAAAGCAACATGAAAAAAGGATCTTTATTCTTCGCTGCATTGACGGTATTTATTTGCAACTTCAGTCATGCCAAAGTGAATATCTGTGTTTTTGACCTGCTAGGAAAGTCCGGGGAATCTTACAAGCTTTTGGAAGAATGGGCTTTGGCCAGCAAGCAGTGGGGAGCAGAAGTCCAGCTGCTGCCTTATCAGGACGAAGCCAAGGTTGATCAGGACTTTAAGGCCAGGAAATGTGATGGCCTATTTATGACCTCCATGCGGGCCCGCTCGTATAATAAATTTGCTGGTTCTATTGATGCACTTGGCGGTGTCACCAGTCCAGATATCGCCAGCAAAGCCATCAGTTATGTACTGGATCAACGCAATGCCAAACGCTTAATCAGCAACATAGGCAAGGACAGTTATGAAGTGGCCGGTATCGTCCAGATTGGCACGGCCTATATTTTTGTCCGTGATCGTAACCTCAACAAGATTGAACAGGTTAAAGATAAAAAGTTTGCCATCCTGCATTATGACGCGGCCCAGAGCATGATGGTCAATCGTATTGGTGCGGTGCCGGTTTTATCGGAAATTTCCAATTTTATCCGCAAATTCAATCAGGCTGAGGTTGATATTGTCGCAGCGCCAGCCTACGCCTTTAAACCGCTAGAATTACATAAAGGACTTGGCAGCCAGGGTGCCATGATTAAGTTTCCGGTGGTGAATGTGACGGCGGATCTGATTATCCGGCCCAATCAATTCCCGGAAAAATTTGCCCAGCAGTCACGGCAGTGGTTTATCAAGCAACTGCCTAAAACGCTGGCCAATATCCAGCGGATGGAAGCCGAAATTCCGAAAAAGTATATTCTGAATCTGAACCCAGACGATTATAAAAACTATCAGCGTATTTTGCGTGAGGGGCGCATCGATCTCACCCGGCAAGGCATTTATGATCCGAACATGATGCGCGTCTTAAAACGGGCCCGCTGTACCGTAGAGAGAACCAATTTTGAATGCTCTTTAGGGGGAGAATAGTGTCTTTAACTCGCCTTTTGGGCTTCTGTGTATCTGTTTGTAAGCTAGATTTAAAAAAATGTAAGTAGATAAGGTTTTTAATTTTAATTTAACTTTTTGATATTTAATTATTTTTATTTTATAGGATGTGAATTGAGGCCATGTTTTGATAATACAGGCCAAGTAGTCAAATAACTTTTGAGTAAAAACTCTATTTTTTCCCAATAAAGTTGCTAATATTTGGCACAGGTATGGAAACTCCATCGAAAAACAAGAGATTGCAAGGATTATGATAATGAAAAAAACACTTCTGACCTTGGCTGCTTTTTCTGCCTTTGGTTTTGCGAGTACGGCACAAGCACAAAAAGTGGATATTTGTGTATTTGACCTCTTAGGTAAATCAGGCGAATCTTTCCAGATGGCGCAAGAGTGGGCCTTGGCTGCAAAATCCTGGGGAGCAGAAGTCAATCTGATCGCACGTCAGGATGAGGCGGTAGCAGATAATGATTTTAAAGCCGGCAAATGTGATGGCGTATTTATGACGGCGATGCGAGCCCGTCAATATAATAAGTTTGCCGGTTCTATTGATGCTCTGGGCGGTGCACCGAGTAATGCGATTGCACAACGGGCCATTACTTTCGCCTTGGACAAGCGTAATGCTGCGAAAATGGTCAGCAATATGGGAGGCAAGAAATACGAAGTTGCCGGTATTGCTCCACTCGGTTCAGCTTTTATTTTCGTCCGCGATAAAAAAATTGATTCGATTGAAAAAGCGGCAGGCAAGAAATTTGCTGTGTTAGGCTACGATGATGCTCAGAAAATCATGGTCCAGCGAGTGGGTGCTCAGGCGGTGATTTCCGATGTGTCCAACTTTGTGGCTAAATTTAATAATGGTCAGGTTGATATGGTCGGTGCGCCAGCCTATGCCTATAAGCCTTTGGAAATCTATAAAGGTCTGGGCAGTACCGGGGCCATGTTTAATTTCCCAGTGCTGCATGTGACGTCGGATCTGGTGATTCGTCCGGAAAAATTCCCGGCTGGTTTTGGCCAGAAGTCACGTGACTGGTTTGTCAAAAACCTGCCGAAGAGCATGTCGATGATTAACCGTCTGGAAGCCGGTATTCCGGCAAAATATAAAATGAATCTTAGTGCAGAAGATAAAACCAAGTATCAAAAACTGCTCCGTGATGGCCGTATGGATATGACCAAACGTGGCATTTATGATGCTTCGATGATGAGTGTACTAAAACGGGCGCGCTGTTCTGTCGACAAAGCAAACTTTGAATGCTCACTCTCCGGTGAATAATTTGATTTTTAAGGAAAAAAAGCCTGGATAATGCCAGGCTTTTTTTAGCATTCAGCAGGCAGTGGAGTCATTGTCTGGGACGGAAAAAAGTTTAGAATAAAGCCTGGTTCTGCTGTAGTCTTTCTTATAAAAACAATGATATGCAGAAATTTTGAGGACAACAAAAACAATTGCAAAGGAATAATCAGATGAAAACTTGGTTGAAAGGATTAGCACTCGGTGTGGGGGTTGCTGCGGTTTCAGGTGCTGTACAGGCGAAGCAGGTGATCTGTGTATTTGACCTGGTCGGTAAAAATGGTGATGTCTATGCGGTGATGAAAGACTATCAACTGGCCGCAAAAAACTGGGGTGCTGATATTGAACTGCGGGTCAATACCAATGAGGCCGTGGTGGCGGAAGACTTTAAAGCCGGCAAGTGCGACGGGATTAGTGTGACCGGGATGCGCGGTCGTCAGTTTAACAGTTTTACCGGTTCTTTAGATGCGATCGGTGGTATTCCTGATCTTAAGCTAGCTGTCCAAGTCATGCAGGGTCTGGCCAGTCCGACTTTTGCCAAACATATGCTACAAGGCAAATATGAAGTTGTCGGTGTCATTCCGGTGGGAGATGCCTTCTTACTGGTTAATGACCGCAGCATCAATACCGTGGCCAAAGCCGCAGGCAAGAAAATTGCGGTACTGGATTATGACGAAGCACAGAAAATTATGGTGCAGCAGGTGGGGGCGCAGGCCGTGAGTGCGGATGTCACCAACTTTGGGGCCAAGTTTAATAACGGTCAGGTGGATATCATTGGTGCACCTGCAGCCGTGTTTAAACCACTAGAACTGCATAAGGGTTTAGGAAGCAAAGGCGCAATTGTGAATTACCCGATTTTGCAGGTGACCGGTAATATTATTATCCGTCCAGATCGTTTCCCGACAGGTTTTGGCCAGAAATCACGTCAGTGGGTCAAAGGCGAGTTACCCCGCGCATTTGGAATTCTGGGCAAGATGAAAGCGGATATTCCGACCAAATACTGGATGGATATTCCGGCAGCTGACAAGCCGGGTTATCAGAAAATGATGCGTGAAGCGCGTATCGACCTGACCAAACGTGGCATCTATGATAAGCGCATGATGAAGCTGCTATGGCAGTTCCGCTGTAAACAGGACCCGAAAAACTTTGAGTGCGCACTACAGGATGAAAATTATAAATAATCCTGATAAATTTACTTTGCTTAAGCTTTAATTTGCAAAGACTGACCATATATTGAGTATGCTATACTTGCGATATGGTCTTTTTTTTAAAGATGCCCGAACCGAACAGAGGAATTCATCATGAATGCTCAAGCACTTGAGTTGACTGACAATGCTGCCAATAAAGTACGCCAATTGCGTGAAAGTGAAGGCAATCAAGATCTTATGCTACGTGTCTATGTGACAGGTGGCGGCTGTTCAGGTTTCTCTTATGGCTTTAACTTTGCCGAAAGCCAAAATGAAGACGATGCTGAATTCGTCAATGGCGATGTCAAAATGCTGGTGGACTCATTAAGCTATCAGTATTTGGTGGGATCTATCGTAGATTATCTCGAAGGTCTGGAAGGTTCACGTTTTGTGGTGAAAAACCCGAATGCGACCACCACTTGCGGTTGTGGCTCATCTTTCTCGATCTGATATATGCTGCGCATACAGATGCGAAATCGTAAAAAGTCCTCATTATCCAGAGGACTTTTTTTTATGCGTTGCTGTAGTTAGGCTTCAAGCTTTACCGCTTCCAGCAGATCCCAAATGATAGCAGTCACATCCTGGCTGAGTTCCCGGTTATTAAAGATTTCATAGGCCGTAATGGTGATATCGGTATCACTCGGTAACAGTTTCTGTTCTTCCTCAATCAGATGATTGATCGGCAACAGGGTCTGTTTCACTTCCAGATACAGAATATCTTCAAAGGCAATATTCTCATCTTCCAGCTCAATCAGCTGCTCATTAAAATAAGGCAGAAGAATAGAGTGCAAACAAGGCTGAAGTTCTACAATATCGAAGATTTCAATATCACGAGTTTCATCAATAGTACTGATATGGTCTTTAGCTTCAATCAGGATATGGTAATAACTCATGCCACTCTCCACACGCGGGTTCAGGTTGATGTTGTTATTCTCACCATAACATGAAATCAGCTCATATTGTCGCCGAAACAGACAAGAACCGCATAAACAGAGTAGAGGATGAGCTGGCTGTTGGAGGGCGTGTATGCAGCAAGGTTTTATCCGCTGGACGCAGCTCAAAATACTCCAGATTCTGTTGACCCAGCACCGGATACATCAAGGCTTCAGGATCATCATGATGATCGAGGCCAAGTGCATGACCCAATTCATGGGCCAGGGTTAAACGCAAATCAGCTTTGGCAGCAAACTGATAGACATGGATTTCGTGACCGTTAAAAATCCCTTTGTGGAATTCTCGTGGTGGAAAACGCTGCTGAGCCAAGCTGATATTGTTTTCATGCTGTTTAACATTCTTCTGATAGGCAGAGACCTGATGGTTGAAACTCAGTTGTTGCTGTTGCAGATCATTGACTGCATGCTGGAACTGTTCTGTGCGCAGCTGGAAGGCTAAAAACTGCTGTTGTAATTGCTGCTGCTGATCAGCGGATCGTCCCGGCTGGTTACGCCGTTGCAGTAATGCCTGAAGTTCAGTTTCAAGCTGCTTACGCTGCTGGGCTAGATTTTGCTGCTGCTGGTCAATACTGTGTTTGGATGCATTCAGATCTTCTGCCTGATGTTGATAATGGGCTTCATCCTGAAGCAGTTTCTGTGTGGTGTGCTTGAGTGCCTCATATTCCTGCTGGCGATGATCATAGATCAGCTTGATCGCAAGTTTGGCATTGTCATCATAGACCATCAGGTCATCGCGACCGGTGCCCTGATGCCAGATCAGGGCAGCTTCCTGCGCCAGCTGAATCACTTCTTCTCGACTGAGACCAAAACCAGGATCTACCTGCTCGACCCGAAAGCGTAAACGCGTATCAAAAGGGTGAGTAAGACGATCAGACAGGGAATTAAATTTTAGCTGCGGATGCGACTGGGTCTGCAGATGGAGCAAACCTGCCACCAACATTATGATTCCCATCAGCAGATAAAGAAGTCGCATAACCTATGATTTTAAATATTGTTGGGTTCAATGTAGCGAAAAAACAGGAAAAATCCTAGTCTTGCAAAAATGGATATAAAAAAACTGTGCTTTCGCACAGCTTTATCATTGGTTTCAGTTATGACTTCTTGCCTTTCCACTGTTCAATCTGCCTGGGCAGATTAGAGTGATAGATCAAAGCCAGTCCCACACCATTCAATAGGAAAATGATAAATTCAAGCAAATATTTAAGATTGTAGGAATGCTGGGTTTGGTGATGGAAGGCATACAGGCTAATTTCAGACTTGAAGATCTGGAACGCAATATAGCTCAGTAAACCGATCCCTAAAATGATAAAGCCTTTTCCATAAGGATAGCGCTGAGGTATGGCTAAAATCAGTAGAACAATCATAGTGATCAGGAAGCCAAGTGAAAAAGCAGCCTCAATGCCCAAGGTCTGCAGGTAATTAAACGGAGCCAGCACCACGTTCGGCGGGATAATGAGTAGCAGATTGCCCATGGGGTAGAGCAGCATGATGGCTAGCCCGGAAGCTAAAAGAAAAAGCTTGATAAAATTCTGCATCATTTCTTGTTTTTAAGTGATTTATTTCATTATAGTTTAATTAAAAATATCGCTATTGCCTATGAAGTAAGCAAAAAAAAGACCGCATCAAATGCGGTCTTTTTTCAGTTAAAGCGACAAATTATTTTTTGTCATCTTTTACTTCAGTGAACTCAGCATCAACGACGCCGTCGTCTGCTTTTTGAGATTGACCAGCAGCATCGCCTTGGAATGCATTCGGGTCGAAACCTTCAGCGCCGCCTTGGCCTTGAGCTGCTTCATAGGCACGTTGCGTAATTGGCATGATGATGTTTTGCAGCGCTTCAGTCTTCGCTTTAATGTCATCTACGTCATTTTCTTTGGTAGACGCTTCAAGCTCAGTCACAGCAGTTTCAACCGCAGTCTTCTCATCAGCCGTCACTTGCTCGCCCAGATCTTTTACTGCTTTTTGAGCAGAAGAGACCAGCGCATCCGCTTCGTTACGTGCTTTTGCCAGTTCTTCGAACTTACGGTCTTCTTCAGCATTGGCTTCAGCATCTTTGATCATTGCTTCGATTTCAGCATCAGACAAACCAGAGTTGGCTTTAATCTGGATCGATTGCTCTTTACCTGTGCTCTTATCTTTCGCAGATACTTTCAAGATACCATCTGCGTTGATGTCGAACGATACTTCAATTTGCGGTACACCACGTGGTGCAGGTGGAATGTCGCCCAATTGGAAGTTACCCAACAATTTGTTTTGTTGAGCCATTTTACGTTCACCTTGGTAAACTGAAATGTCTACTGCAGGCTGGTTGTCAGCAGCGGTAGAGAACACTTGAGATTTTTTCGCAGGAATCGTGGTGTTTTTCTCGATGATTGGCGTTAATACACCACCCATAGTTTCGATACCCAGCGTCAGCGGCGTTACGTCAAGCAGAAGTACGTCAGTTTTGTCACCTGAAAGTACCGCACCTTGAATCGCAGCACCCATTGCAACTGCTTCATCAGGGTTCACGTCTTTACGTGGCTCACGACCAAAGAATTCTTGTACTTTTTGTTGTACAAGTGGCATACGTGATTGACCACCTACCAAAATTACATCAGAGATATCAGAAGTCGAAAGACCTGCATCTTTAAGCGCAATACGGCAAGGTTCAATAGTACGCGCAACCAAGTCAGCAACTAGGCCTTCTAATTTTGCACGTGTTACATTGATCACTAAGTGTTTAGGACCTGTTGCATCAGCAGTGATGTATGGCAGGTTGATTTCAGTTGCATTAGAAGATGAAAGCTCGATTTTTGCTTTTTCAGCTGCTTCTTTTAAACGTTGCAGTGCAAGCGGATCTTGCTTCAAGTTTACGTTTTGCTCTTTTTTGAACTCGTCAACCAGGAAGTCGATGATCGCGTTATCGAAGTCTTCACCACCTAGGAAAGTATCACCGTTAGTCGACAATACTTCGATTTGTTGGTCGCCATCAAGATCCGCAATTTCAATGATTGAAACGTCGAATGTACCACCACCCAAGTCGTAAACTGCGATTTTACGGTCGCCTTCTTTCTTGTCCATACCGAACGCAAGTGCCGCAGCCGTTGGTTCGTTGATGATACGTTTAACTTCTAAACCAGCAATTTTACCCGCATCTTTCGTCGCTTGACGCTGTGCATCGTTGAAGTAAGCAGGAACGGTAATCACCGCTTCAGTTACGGTTTCGCCTAAGTAATCTTCAGCTGTTTTCTTCATCTTTTTCAAGATTTCAGCAGAGATTTGTTGTGGTGCAAGTTTCTTGTCGTTGACATCAACCCAAGCATCACCATTGTCTGCTTTGATGATTTTGTATGGTACAAGACCGATATCTTTTTGTACCGCTTGGTCTTGATACTTACGACCGATTAAACGTTTGATTGCATATAACGTATTTTTAGGGTTGGTTACTGCTTGACGTTTTGCAGATTGACCGACAAGGATCTCACCATCTTTATACGCAATAATTGACGGTGTAGTACGTGCGCCTTCAGCATTTTCGATTACTTTAACTGTGTCGCCTTCAAGTACTGCTACGCAAGAGTTAGTTGTACCTAAGTCAATACCAATGATTTTAGCCATTTGGATGTTTCCTCAAAAATTCTTTTATTCCCAATCTTTTCCCTTTAGCAAAGGGAAATTAAAAAGGGATTTACTTGTTATTCGATATGAGAGCCGTTGAAGATTTTTCAAGTAAATATTTTGAAAATATTTTCTAAACTCTCGAATTCTTTGGCTTTAAGCACCAACCATGACCATTGCCGGGCGTAATAAACGGCCATTTAGGCTATAGCCTTTTTGCAATACATTACCAATGTCATTGGCTTTGGCACTTGGATCGATGCCGACAGCCTGATGCAGGTCAGCATTGAAACCATTGTCGGTGTCGACAACCACCACACCAAATCTCTCTAAAGTGGTGAGCAGGCCTTTCAGGGTCAGTTCAACACCTTCAGATAATGGATTTTTTTCTTCGCCCACTGCAGCAATCGCACGCTCCAGGTTGTCGACAGTCTCGAGCAATTCCTTGGCGAATTTCTCCAGCACAGCTTCTTTATGTTTCTCAGATTCACGTTGAATACGTTCTACGCTTTTTTGCGCTTCATAGACTGCATTGGCAGTACGTGCTTTTTCCAGCTTAAGATCACCTTCAAGTTGAGCAATTTGTTCTTGTAACGACGCAACGGTAACTTCAGCTTGCTCAGCTTCGGCTTGAGTTTCTGCTGTATTTTGTTCTGCTTGCTCTAGTTCAAGATCTTGAGCTTGTTGGTTTTGCTCAGTCGCCATTGATTTACTCCGTTTAAATGGGTTCTTAAACATGTACAGTCCTTGGGCGTCAGGGTTAACCGCGTTAATACTGAACTGCCATGGTTTGTAAAATTCTAAATTACTTAAAGAAGTCGGGGCGGTGCTTAAAAATTCAAGCTGAATGTCGTATTAATTTTAGCAATTATAGAAAAATTGAAGCTCACCATTGAGTTGGTGGCAAAGAGATAAACCGACTGCTAAATGCAGAGTTGATAACTCAATAAAGCTCGTCAAACACAGATAAAGTTCAGACTGCATAAAATATCTGCTAGAAAAACCTCTAATTTTTAGCCTATTGATTTCAATCATTAGATAAATAGAGGAATTCAAAATAGAAAATATTTGATCGTATTTTTAGATTAAAACAATAAAATATATCTGTTTTCAATATTAAGCTAAATGGCGCATTATCTTTTCATCAACAGTAACCGGGTTCAGAGGAGAGAGCCGAACCTGGTTACTGTGTCCCGATTCTTTTGCTGTTTTAGCTGGATCCCCCAAGATCCAGCTATTTTTTTTACCTGATTTTTTGTGTTGTTGATTTTTTAGACATAAAAACGATTAATTAGTAATCAATAAAGTATTTCACAAAAAATTCTGGTTTGGCTATGATTCATTTTAGATTCTATGGCTGTAGTTTCTACTGATTCTGAAAAATGTGTTTTTCAAGCTTATCTTCTCTGGATAAGCTTTTTTTTTGCATAAAATTGATGCTCTTGTCACACTTATATGGGCGATGCCACCTGTTGGAAAAATCATTGTAGGATAAGACCTACATAAAGAGCGGACAATGTCGACTAGGTCAGTGCAGAAAATTCTCTTAAGATGTCTTTATCGAGAACAGGATGTTCTTTTAAAACTGGCTGAGAAGCCCAAAACGATAGGATGTTCGTTCAACACAACCCTCTATAAAACCCCTGAAGACACACACTTCAGGGGTTTTATGCTTTAGGGTGCTATTAGAAGGCTTAAAACCCAGATCAGGTTTTACCAGCGATGAATATTTTAAGCAGGCTGATCTTTCATCTATTTTAAACCCAGTCCATCAGATTAACGACGCTGTTCCTGGCCACGTTTATTCGGTGGGTTACGGCGCTGTTCAATTTTACGACGTTGTTGCTCGCTTAGGCGTTTTCGCACATCCGCTTGCTGGACACGTTTTCTGCGCTCTGCCTCAACGCGTCGTTGAGCAGCCTGGTTATTCAGCTGCTTGCGTTGCTGCTCAATACGCTGGCGCTCCTGCTGACGCTTACGGTTCAATTCGACCTGTTTACGACGCTGTTCATTCAGCTGGCGCCGTTGTTGATCCAGCCGCTGACGCTCAAGCTCGGTACGACGACGTTCTTGCTGTAAACGACGTTGCTGTTCTCGCTCCCAACGCTGACGGTCATAACGGTTGTCATAGCGATAATCTGGAGCAGTACGATAATCATAGCGCTGGTCATAACGACCGTCATAGTAGCCATCTTCAGGAAAAGCCACACAACCTACCGCCAATAGACTTGTTGCTATGGAGACTAAAATCATTTTTCCGGCCATAGCTGTTCTCCTTAAATTTAGACTAAGCTGACAAAATGCGCCTCTTCAGCAGCGTAAATTGTGAATGACAGAGGGGATAAAATAAGATTAGCTTATTGATCTCACTGATTTTGTATGTTGATGTGGGCACTTGTATAAGAATATGGTCAAAATACCTGCTGATCATGTAGAAAATATGAAGAATTAAGAGAAAAAGGATGAGAAGGGATGACTGCATCTAATCCGCATTTACAGGTCTTGATGGGCAGAAGCCAAGGCATAGCAGCGCGACTGCTTGACCGTTTACCGAGCATTGCTCAGAATAAAATTATCCGTAGCCTGAATTATCCTTATCACTATCCTGAGCTGGACCCCTTTATTCAATGTTTAATGGCGGTACAGATGAAGCAGGGGCGAGTCGGTATTGTCGGGGACGATCTCTCTCAGTCACGGCTTGAATTTGAACAGCATATGCGTCTGCTGGTGTCCAAGCCGACCGCGCTGGCACAGGTTAAAGATATCCAGCTGCCTTTACAGAGTATGACGGTGACAGCACGGCATTATCATCCTGCGCCACAAAAAAAGTTACCGTTGATTGTGTTCTACCATGGTGGTGGTTTTCTGATTGGAAGCCTGGATACCCATGATGAATACTGTCGTCTTCTGGCCAAACATGCGCATGCACAGGTCTTGAGTGTGGCCTATCCTCTGGCACCTGAACATCATCCTGCTGAAATCGTCCAGGTCTGTGAGGATGCACTTGCCTGGGTGCATCAACATGCCAAACAGTTCAATATTCTGAAACAGCGTATTGCCGTGGCCGGAGATAGTGCCGGGGGGAATCTGGCGACGGTCGTAGCGCAGCGTAGCAGTGATAAAACCTATGCCTCTAAAGCCCAGTTACTGATTTATCCGGCTTTAGATTTTAAAAGCCGACATCCTTCCTATTTTGCTTATAAAGAAGGGCTGGTATTGACAGACAATGACATTGAATCTGTCACCTATCATTATGCAGAACGTCATCAGGTCATTCTGGATGATCCGCTGATCTCTCCGACTTATGGCAAGCTGAAAAATCTGCCACCGGTGTATCTAATTACGGCCGGGCATGATGTATTGCATGATGAAGGCGCGATCTACGTGCATAAGCTGCGTCAGCAAGGGGTGCAGGTACATTATTATGACTATATTGAACAGACACACGGTTTTATCAACTTAACCGGTATTTCAAGACGCGCCAAAAAACAGGTGATTGAGATGAGTCAGCATTTCCGCCAATTCTGGGATCAGCACAGTTGATAGATTCAGGCGCTATCTCCGTATAAGGAGATATTTATATCAAAGTGTTTCACGTGAAACACTGGTTTTTACTTTTTATGCACCTGAGCTGCAGGAAAAATCAGGTTAAATTTGGACACATAAAAGCTTTGTAAATGTTTGGCGCGAGAAAAGTCAGGAAAGATGTCCTGGGTGTTTTGCCATTCTACCTGGGTCAGTTTCGCTAAATAGCCACGGAACTGTGGACTGAACTGATAATGCAGCGCTTTCCAGTTTTGCCTAATCTTGAGCATCGAGGTAGGAAGATGGTGACTATTAATGTAGATCGAACGTGAAGATTTAGCCTTACGTAGACGTAGGGTTAACGTTTGCTGCTGATGGGTTATCTGACAAATAACTTCTTGTCCCTGGATCTGCCAGTTAAATTCGGCATGTTCTTTGGGAATGCCCCATAAGTGCTGGCCATGGACCAGTGATTCTTGAGTCGAGACATAAATCTTGGGAATGGTCGACAGGCGCCGTTTACTGATCAGGGGATGATCCATAATTAATAGTTCATCATAAGGACCGACCGGGGAGTGTTGATAACGCACCAGCATCACTTGAACAACACGACCCAGAGGAGAGGGAGCAATACGGAAAGCGTGCGCTGCACGAATAAAGTGGGGCGTAATCCAATAATTCAGGATAAATCCTTCTCCTTGCAGATGCCACGGAGGAAATTGATGAATGTTTTGCTCCTGTAAAAGTTGCACGCTCATTTTTTATTCTCTGTAATTGGTCGGGTCAGGTAATGCATTAATGAGTATCAAAGATTAATATAGGATGCTTCTCAACCCTTACTTCTGAGTAGATGAGTTAAAATATGTTAAAAAAAATATGCTATGCGGCTGCATTCACCATCATGAGCTTACCAGCCTTGGCTGCAAACTCTATTGTTGAAATGAATACCTCTATGGGGAATATTGAAATTGAGCTTTATAACGATAAAGCACCAATCTCTGCCAAGAACTTTGAAGACTATATAAAAGCTAACTTTTATAAAGGAACGATCTTTCATCGCGTTATTCCGGGCTTCATGATTCAGGGTGGAGGGTTTGACTCTAATATGCTGGAAAAAGCCAATAACAAGTCAGCCATTAAAAATGAATCTTATAATGGTTTAAACAACCAGCGTGGCACCCTGGCGATGGCACGCACCAATGATCCTGATTCTGCTCGTGCTCAGTTCTTTATTAATCTGGAGGATAACGACTTTTTAAATCGTTCAAGCCGTAATGCAGGCTATGCCGTATTTGGAAAAGTCACCAAAGGTATGGATGTGGTCAATAAAATTGCTGCTGTGCCGACTGCAAACTATGGAATGCATCAAAATGTACCGTTAAAGCCTGTGCTGATTCAGAAAGTGACGATTAAAACGCCAAGTCCACAAAAATAAGCAAAAAAGAATGCAAAAATATTTCGATGTAATTTTTATTTTATAATCATACATTTAAGTTAAATATAGAGTAAAAATGATCCATGTTGGTGCATAAAATTAATACACTCGTGTTTTGTGTCAGTTAAAAGCGCTTGCACGTGTAAGAAATTGCCCTATAATGAGCCCATACCGACGAGATAGACGGAAACGAACGAAGCACGAAGTGCTGAGTTGTTAAGTTATCGAAGTCCAGCTTCTAGCACTGACGAGGTGTTAGAAAGATCATTAAGAGATTATGAAGAACAACTTGTGTGGATTTTTACTGGTTGATCGATCGAAATTATTTTCATTGATTGATGGTAGAAATGACTCGAAGTTTATTTGAGAAATATTTGTCAGAAAATTGATGAGCCAAGATTGGTACCCTTTAAAGGTACTATTGATTTTAAACTGAAGAGTTTGATCATGGCTCAGATTGAACGCTGGCGGCAGGCTTAACACATGCAAGTCGA
>CANQWW010000039.1 GCA_947627655.1 uncultured Acinetobacter sp.
AGTCAATTTTAAAATTTCAGTGCTTTCCATAATCTTCTCATTTCGCACAGCGGTATTTAATTAACAATATACATAAATTTCGTTCAAAGTAAACTATTCAAATTTGAACAAAAAATATTTTATAACGCCTTAAAAATAGCATTAATTACATTAAATCAATTATTTAAATCTAATTCTAAAGCAAAACATAAATATCGCACAGCGAAATATACTTTCGTATATATTGATCCTTGTTTTAATTTTAATTAGTATCCGCATAAATTTAGCTTAGTGATGAGTTTTTATTCACATTGAACAAGATGTGGACAGAACGAAATCCTAGATACGGAGTTAGGACATGATTCGTGATCAGGAAACCTTAGACCAGTTGGTAGATATGATTCGCCAGTTTGTAGAAGGCGTATTAATCCCAAATGAAGAAATTGTTGCAGAAACGGATGAAATTCCTGCAGAAATCGTGCAACAAATGAAAGAGTTGGGCTTATTTGGTTTAACCATTCCTGAAGAATATGACGGTCTTGGCCTGACCATGGAAGAAGAAGTCTATATCGCTTTTGAACTGGGCCGTACTTCCCCGGCTTTCCGCTCATTGATTGGTACGAATAACGGTATCGGCGCATCTGGCCTGATCATCGATGGTACTGAAGAGCAAAAACAGCACTTCCTGCCAAAACTGGCCAGCGGTGAAATCATTGGCTCGTTCTGTTTGACTGAACCGGATTCTGGTTCTGATGCAGCATCGCTTAAAACCACTGCTGTGAAAGATGGCGATGAGTACATTCTGAATGGTACCAAGCGTTTCATTACCAATGCCCCACATGCAGGTGTGTTCACGGTAATGGCGCGTACCAATCCTGAATTAAAAGGCGCTGCAGCTATTTCAGCGTTCATCGTTGATAGCAAATTGCCAGGTATTTCACTGGGTAAACGTGATAAAAAAATGGGCCAGAAAGGCGCACATACCTGTGACGTGATCTTTGAAAACTGCCGTATCCCTGCATCAGCTTTGATTGGCGGTGTGGAAGGCGTTGGCTTCAAAACTGCGATGAAAGTTCTGGATAAAGGCCGTATCCACATTGCTGCACTGAGCGTAGGTGCTGCAACCCGTATGCTGGAAGATTCATTGCAATATGCCGTTGAACGTAAGCAGTTCGGTCAGGCGATTGCTAACTTCCAGTTGATCCAAGGCATGCTGGCAGATTCTAAAGCTGAAATTTATGCAGCGAAATGCATGGTGCTTGATGCAGCGCGTCGTCGTGATGCCGGCCAGAACGTAAGTACTGAAGCATCTTGCGCAAAAATGTTTGCAACAGAAATGTGTGGCCGTGTCGCTGACCGTGGTGTGCAAATCCATGGTGGCGCGGGCTACATCAGTGAATATGCAATTGAGCGCTTCTACCGCGATGTGCGTTTATTCCGTCTTTATGAAGGAACCACGCAGATCCAGCAAGTCATTATTGCTCGCAATATGATTCGCGAGGCGACTCAGTAACAAGTTTGGCCTGATCAACTCTCCTTGCGATCAGGCCTTTTTTATAGGTAATGGATGATGGCTATAACGAATACAATTTCAAAAATTGGCCCAAATACCTGGAAAATCGCATTTATCTTTGCATTCCTCGCCCTGCTGGTCGATGGTGCGGATTTAATGCTGCTTTCCTACAGCTTAAACAGTATTAAAGCTGAATTTGGTCTAACCTCTGTCGAAGCTGGGATGCTCGGAAGCTTTACCCTTGCAGGTATGGCAGTTGGAGGTATATTCGGAGGGTGGGCTTGTGATAAATTCGGTCGTGTACGTACCGTCGTTGTCTCAATCCTTTTATTTTCGGCATTGACTTGTGGTCTTGGTTTTACCCAAAGCTTTGCTCAATTTGGTGCATTACGTTTCTTCGCTTCTCTTGGCTTAGGTTCTTTGTATATTGCATCGAATACTTTAATGGCTGAGTACGTGCCAACTAAATATCGTACAACTGTTTTAGGAACATTACAGGCTGGCTGGACAGTTGGCTATATCGTTGCGACTTTGCTTGCGGGCTGGTTAATTCCAGATCACGGCTGGCGCATGCTGTTCTATGTAGCTGCGATTCCAATTGCCTTGGCTATTTTGATGCACATTCTGGTACCAGAACCAGCGGCATGGCAAGAAAACCGCTTCAAGAAAGTTGAAGTGACTGACAAACCTGCTGAGTCGACCTGGAAGCTGATTTTCCAAGATAAGAAAAACCGTAACATGTTTATCTTATGGGCTTTGACTGCCGGTTTCCTTCAGTTTGGTTACTATGGCGTTAACAACTGGATGCCAACATACCTTGAAAGTGAACTCGGTATGAAGTTCAAGGAAATGACTGCCTACATGGTCGGTACTTATACTGCGATGATTCTAGGTAAAATCCTTGCAGGCTTAATGGCAGATAAATTCGGACGTCGTTTTACTTATGCCTTCGGTGCAATTGGTACTGCGATCTTCCTGCCACTGATCGTATTCTATAACTCACCAGACAATATCCTGTACTTATTGGTGATCTTCGGTTTCCTATATGGTATTCCATATGGTGTGAATGCAACATATATGACTGAAAGCTTCCCAACCAATGTACGTGGTACAGCAATTGGTGGTGCATATAACGTCGGTCGTCTGGGCGCTGCAATTGCTCCGGCAACCATTGGTTATCTGGCAACTGGCGGTTCGATCGGTCTAGGCTTCCTAGTCATGGGTGCTGCATACTTTATCTGTGGTTTGCTCCCTGCTCTGTTCATCAAAGAAAAACTCTACGATCCTCAAAAATCTTAATCCGTTTTAGAAAAAGCCTCCTAGGAGGCTTTTTTCATAATCAATTCCCAACTTTCTATTTAAAAACTTTTTCACTGTGGTAAAATACCGCTAAGCGAAACAGGATTTCTTATTATGGAAGATATTTCTAGAGAATCGATGGAGTTTGACGTTGTGATCGTAGGTGCGGGTCCTGCCGGCCTGTCTGCTGCAATCAAGATCCGTCAACTTGCAATTGAAAACAATTTAAATGATCTGTCCGTTTGTGTCGTAGAAAAAGGCTCCGAAGTCGGTGCACATATTCTTTCGGGTGCTGTGCTTGAACCACGTGCCATGAACGAACTATTCCCGAACTGGAAAGAAGAAGGTGCACCTTTAAATGTGCCAGTCACAGAAGACAAAACTTTCTTCCTTCTTTCAGATGAAAAATCACAAGAAGCCCCGCACTGGATGGTGCCTAAAACCATGCACAATGATGGCAACTATGTCATCTCACTCGGTAATGTGGTGCGCTGGTTAGGCCAGAAAGCCGAAGAACTGGAAGTATCGATCTTCCCGGGCTTTGCTGCTTCAGAAATTCTGTATCATGAAGATGGCACGGTCAAAGGTATCCAAACCGGTGACATGGGGATTGGCAAAGATGGCGAACCGACGCATAATTTTGCACCAGGTTATGAGCTGCATGCCAAATACACCATCTTTGCAGAAGGCTGTCGCGGTCATTTAGGTAAACGTCTGATCCAGAAATTCAACCTGGACAAAGATGCTGATCCGCAGCACTACGGTATCGGCATTAAAGAACTCTGGGAAATTGATCCAGCGAAACACAAACCAGGTCTGGTAATGCACGGTGCCGGCTGGCCTTTATCTGAAACCGGTTCTTCAGGTGGCTGGTGGTTATACCACGCTGAAAACAACCAGGTGACTCTGGGCATGATCGTGGATCTTTCTTATGAAAATCCACACATGTATCCATTCATGGAAATGCAGCGCTGGAAAACCCATCCACTGATCAAACAGTACCTGGAAGGCGGTAAGCGTATTTCTTATGGTGCGCGTGCCGTAACTAAAGGTGGTTTTAACTCCCTGCCGAAATTTACCTTCCCGGGTGGATCTTTAATTGGTGATGATGCAGGATTCCTGAACTTTGCCAAGATCAAAGGCTCACACACTGCCATGAAATCCGGCATGCTCTGCGGTGAAGCAGTCTTTGAAGCGATTGCGGCCGGTGTAGAAAAAGGCGGTGATCTGGCGATTGCACGTGTGACCGAAGGCGAAGACTTTTTCGTGAAAGAACTCTCGTCTTATACAGACAAGTTCAACAACAGCTGGCTGAAAGAAGAGCTGTACAGCGCACGTAACTTTGGCCCAGCAATGCACAAGTTCGGTCAATGGATGGGTGGAGCGTTCAACTTCATCGACCAGAACGTATTTAAAGTGCCGTTCACGCTTCACGACTTACAGCCAGACTTCAGTGCCTTAAAAACTGTTGATGCAGTGAACTTCAAGCCAAACTATCCAAAACCGGATGGCAAGCTGACCTTTGACCGTCTGTCTTCAGTGTTCGTATCGAATACGGTGCATGAAGAAAACCAGCCTGCGCACTTGAAGCTAACCGATGCATCGATTCCAGTGGATGTAAACCTGCCAAAATGGGATGAGCCAGCACAGCGCTACTGCCCGGCGGGTGTCTATGAAATCATGGAAGAAAATGACGGTTCTAAACGCTTCCAGATCAATGCAGCCAACTGTGTGCACTGTAAGACCTGCGATATCAAAGATCCATCTCAGAACATCACCTGGGTAGTACCGGAAGGTGCTGGTGGTCCGAACTATCCAAATATGTAGTTTGAATAGTTGGTGCTGCTACGGCAGCATATACCCATACATGATGTGGTTATAAACCCCTTCATTTATTTTTTTAGGTAATCCCAGCTCCCAAGGGAGCTGGGATTAAAAATTAATATGTTTAAATTGCGGATTAACTTTCATCTTAGACAAGCAATGGACTTAAAAAATAGCAAGATTAAAGTCATTGGTTGAGTTTCTACACCACACTCATAGCTCTTACGTGCAATCATGCCGACTTATTTATATCATTGATGATTTCTGCTTAAAAATAACCTTACCATCCAGTTTGGATTGGGCAAAAGTTTTTGCTTAGATATCTTAATAAAGGTGTTGCTTATCATCACCTTGATCAATTAGCTGCTATTAGAAGTAGAAGTGAAAACTCTATTTCATACTCATTTGCTGAAATTGTAAAAAGCGATTGAATCTTACTTATTTAAAATGTCGTACAAAGTGTGTCTGAGCCATTGATGACTAATCTTATGATGACATGACATATGCCAATACTGTTTGACGGAATAGGTCGGGAAAGCAATTGGCGCATTAAAAATCTTCAGATTACCGCGTGATAACAGCACTTCACTTAAATAATAAGGCACGGTCGCGATAGCATCTGTTTCCTGAACCACCAGTCCTACGCCTAAATAGCTAGGTAAGCGCATCAAAATGTCACGTTTTAGTTCAAGATTAAGCAGCTCGTTTTCAATATGGTAATGCCCCATCCCGGCATCAATATCAATATGAGTTTCACGCAGATATTCTTCTGTGGTCAAGGTCGTACCCGTCAGACGCGGATGATCCTTGGCCGCAATGACGACATAATATTGTTCAAACAGTTTCTGCTGATAAAAGCCATTTTCCAGATTGGGTAAAAACCCTAAAGCCAGATCAATTTCGCCATTGGCCATCAAATAGCTGGTTTCAGAGGTAATCGGGCGAACATTCAAGCGGATATGTGAAGCATGCTGTTTAAGATACTGAGAAATTTTGGGTAATAAGACCAGATGCGAAACATCGGTCATCGCCAGAGTAAATTGCTGCTGCGAGGTCATCTGATCAAAATCGACCGTAAAATTATTAATTGCTTCAACTTTACTCAATGCTTCACTGACCAAGGGAAATAACTGCTTGGACAGCTCTGTCGGCAGCATTTCATTACCAATCCGTAGAAATAAAGGATCATGATAATGCTGGCGGATTTTATTCAGCAGATTACTCACCGTCGGCTGACTCATGTTCAGATAATCAGCAGCGAGTGAGACATTCTTAAATTTATAAACATAATAAAAAATACTGAGCAATTTACAGTCTATTTCAAACACAGAAATACATTTCCTATAACTTTCCACGGATTTGACAGCCTTATCATCCGCTCAATTTTAACGTTTGCCAAGATCTCAATATAACAATTTGTCGCTATTGATAAGTGCTGCGATCTAATTTTGGCTGCAAAATCCTTTCTAGAACCTGCATCTCACTGCACTTGCATACACATTATATTTTTTAGAATAACGTGCTCTTTGGCAATAGCCTTAGCCATCTTGTTATATATCACGTGTTATATCACCAGTACCTTCAATAGACTAAAGTTAAAGTAATTATTCAATGTTTTAGGACAAAAAACTAAGCTTGAGAACCTCAAGCCACATCCTGAAATCTACCCATAGGGTTTGCAGCATTTTGATTTGTAAGCAGAGGATTGTCTCTGATGATCGAAGACCCCTTGATTGGAAAAGAAACCGCACATCGGGTGGGTATTCAGGTCTTCACCGTCTATGCCCCGTACTCTGCTCATGAGCCGGATTTAATCAAAACTAAAACAGATTATTTTGTGCAAGATGTTACTGAACTATTGAGGTATATCTCCTAAAAAAAGATGCCAATCATATATCTGGCATCTTTTTCTTAACCCGTGGTGAAATATTATTTGGCTTTTTTATAAACTGAACCAGAGCCGATCAGATTCCCAGTTTTTTCATCAATGGCAAAATCAACAACGCCTGCTCCGGCATTGACCTGTAGGAAACCTTTGTCATTGACCGATGCAGGCATCGGTTTTTTCTGTTCAGATTTGCCGGTTTCTTTTTCAGTGATCGTGTTGGTAATAAAGTAATTATTACCATTTTTGCTAATCACCAAGGCATTTTCCAGTTTTGGATCTTTGACTGTATTTTTCCATGTACCCTGATAGTCAGGGGCTTCAGTGTTACAGGCAGTCAGTAAAAGTGCAATAGAAATTCCAGACAGATATTTAAGCGTTTTCAAAACTCAGACCTAAAGTATTACAACGGCGTCATTATAGGAACAAGCCGTTTTAATAAGATTTTATTCTTGTAGCTCATGCGTTTCTGGCATAAAGATTCTGTCAGGCTTTGGTCATGTTTTTGAAAAAACATCTCCACATTTAATCCATAAAAACCAGTTTATCTATTCATACAGCTTAAAAATTCCAGCAAGAATTGCCCAGTTCCTGATTAAAAATATCGGAAGTAGCGCGTAATAAAGAGGCGCTGGTTTTATGCCATCGCTCAAGCAAAAAATCCTCAATAACCCATCCAAAGTTATTGAGGCTTACCAAACTGGTCAGAACTATCCGCGTAGGTGTTGCTTCTCTTGATCTTAGGCAAGGAATCTTGCTTTAAGCCCTTGTACTACAGATTTAACCGTGTGGACTTTTTCAGCGATCTGCATATTCCATTCATTGGGTAGAGAGCACTTCGCCACTCTGACCCAAACGGTAGAGAACTGTTTTAAGAAGCTGGCTTCATTATAGTGAATGCCATACTCTGCACATAAGGCTTTGATTTTTGGTGCTACTTCTGCATAGCGGTTGGCTGGCATATCCGGGAATAAATGATGCTCGATCTGATGACTCAAGTTACCACTCAAGATATGCAACCAGTCAGTGCCACTAAAATTACTCGAACCGCGAATCTGACGCAGATACCATTCGGCACGGCTTTCATTCTCGGTATTGTCCATCTCAAAGGTTTCGGCATCTTCAGTGAAATGTCCATTAAAGATCACCGCAGAAGCCCATAGACTACGAATAATATTGGCAACGGCATTTCCGGTAAATACAGGAAGAGCATTTGGACCTGCAATTAGCGGGAAAAATACATAATCTTTCAACACCTGACGGCGCATTTTTTGACGTAATGGTGCAGCTTCTGCCCAGACCTCTTTCCAGGTTTTGGTTTTATAAGCAATTACATCTTCCAGATGCAGACGTTGTACACCTACATACCATTCAAAGAACAACATCAATTGCATGGTTAAAGGAATATTCCAGAGAAAACGCAGCTCCCAAGGCTGTGATTCACTGACCCTGATCAGACCATAACCCACATCATGGTCCATACCCACAATATTGGTATAAGTATGATGCACATAGTTATGGGTATATTTCCAGTCATCCCCGGTGGCAATGGTATCCCAGTCATACGTCGAACCATTCAGGCTCGGATCATTCATCCAGTCAAACTGGCCATGCATCACGTTATGACCGAGTTCCATATTTTCAACAATTTTGGAAATTCCCAGCAAGCCTGTGCCGACTAACCAGACCGGAGGCAGCCAGCCAGCCAGCATCAACATGCCACGGGAAGCTATTTCACTATAACGGACGAAATTACGGATTTTATAAATATATTCCGCATCTTTTTCGCCTAAATCGTCCATGACTTCACGGCGGATCGCATCGACCTGGGCACCAAATGCTGTGATCTGCTCAGGACTTAGAAATTGTGATTTGCTGTGTTGTTTAAACTCAATTTGCATATTCATAGCCGCACCTTTTTATTCATTTAATTCTGGCTCATTTATGAGTTTTATAAGTTAATTACCACAGGACTGACGGCCTGAGAGATACATAACTTGATTGGCGTATTGCTTTCATGATCAATTTCCCCAGTCAGAATATTCTTGACCGAGCCACTGACTTTGGTGCAAGAACAGGTATTACAGATTCCCATCCGGCAACCATGTGCTGGACGCAAACCCGCCTGCTCGGCACTTTCAAGAATTGTAGCGCTGGACTCAAATTCTTGTTGGGAACGCATAAACTGAACGGGCTGCGCTGTTATTTTTTCATCTACTAGAACTTGAAAGTATTCTGAGTGAAAACTGGAGGTTACAGCCAACTTACTGGCAATGCGCTGAGCCGTCTTCATCATTGCTGCTGAACCACACGCATAAATTTCACGTTGCTCAAAATCCGGCACCAGTTTATTGAGCAACTGCACACTCAGATGCTGCTTATGTTCTATCGTATTAAAGTGATGATACTTCAGATGCGGATACATCAGTTCCAAGGTTTTCATCTCGGCATGAAAAGCATTATCACGGGTAAAATAAATCAGATCGATAGGATGTTGAAACTGTTTTACGGCCTTTTGCAGCAAGGAATAAATTGCCGTAATCCCGCTCCCTGATGCCAGCAATAAAATTGGTTTCGGTGAATTGAGTAAGGTAAATTCACCTTGCGGTTGAGAAAGCTCCACCACTGCACCCAATTGCAAAGAGGTTAAGGCACGAGAAACTTTGCCCTGCTGTTTCACCGCAATCATGACATCACCATTGTTTAAGATGGTAATAACTGAATAATGACGCTGATGCAAAATTCCATCTAAACGCATGATGAGCGCGATATTTTGGCCAGGCTGAAACTTTTTTGGCTGAAAATTAAAATTTGGACGCAGCTGAATTTTGTAAAAGTCATCACCAATTAACTGGATACTGATAACTTCTGCCTTTACCTTTTTCAACGCCAAAGTTGGATGAACTTTTTCGGCGAGAAAATCGATAAAGTCTTCGCGAATCCAGTGAGATTTGTAGCTTTGCATGCTTGTCATTGTTATTACCTCCACATAAGGACAAAATTAATATACATCTGTCTATTTATTATGGATTCAGCATATAGGCTTTTTCGATTCACACCATGTCAATGTAGGTCAAATTATGTTTATAGAATCCAGAATCTAGGTTTTTGTAGGACAAAATGACCTGTTTTTGATAAAAAAATAGGATTCAGAAGTAAATTATGTTGGAGTTTTATGCCAATCAACTGGCAAAAAATGCAATACAACAGCGCGCAAAAAGTATGTGCGAAAAGACGAAAAATAAAAAAGCTGGCTATCATGATACAGCCAGCTTTGCAGGATAGAGAGAAGCTTATTCGACAGCAGGAGTTAAAATATTTTTCTGGTTAAGGAGCACCTCACCAAATTGGTCGCGTAAATCTTTTTTCATTATTTTTCCGGTGCCGCTAAGTGGAATCGCATCTACAAAAACCACCGTATCTGGAATTTGCCATTTCGCCACTTTATCTGCGTAATAACTCAGGAGTTCCTATTCGTTGAGCTGACTGTCTGGTTTTTTCACTGCAATCAAAATGGGGTGTTCATCCCATTTTGGATGCTGTGCAGCAATCACTGCGGCCATATTAATCTCAGGATGACCCATGGCCAGATTTTCCAGTTCTACTGAAGAAATCCATTCACCGCCTGATTTAATCAGATCCTTGGCGCGATCGCTGATAAACACAAAGCCATCTTCATCTAGGGTGGCGATATCACCGGTATCAAACCAGCCATCGCTGCTCAATGCAGAGTCTGCTTTGCCAAAGTAATGATGAATAATCCAGTGGCCACGGATTTGTAGATTACCCGGTGTTTCTCCATCACGAGCCACTTCCTGGCTACTATTCTCAGCATCAGTTAATCGTAAATCGACCCCAAATGGTGGGCGGCCTTGTGACAGACGGATTTCAAAACGTTCTTCTTCACTCAACTCTAGGTGTTTGGCTTTAATCTGATTGGCTGCGCCAAGAGGACTTGTTTCAGTCATTCCCCAGGCATGAATCGTTTCACAATTGAATTGTTCTTTAAAAGTCCTCAGCATTGAAGGCGGACAAGCAGAGCCTCCCACTACATTACGTTTTAAGCTTTCCAGTCTGGAGCCTGTTTGTTGTGCGGCTGCAATCAACCCCTGCCAGATAGTCGGTACCCCTAAGGCGACAGAGACTTTATAGGTGTCAATCAGACTGACCAGACTTGCACCATCCAGGCCCGGACCTGGCAAGACCAGGCTACAACCGACCATAGCCGCAGCATACGGTGTTCCCCAAGCATTGACATGAAACATCGGTACCACAGGCAACATGATGTCGCGCGCTGACACATTCATCGAGTCTGGCAAGCTGATGGCATAACTGTGCACTGTTGTAGAGCGATGGCTATACAGTACGCCTTTCGGATTACCCGTCGTACCAGAGGTATAACATAAAGAGCTGGCCGTATTTTCATCTAGCGCTGGCCATGCAAACTGATCTGATTGATTCACGATTAAATCATCGTAAAACTGCGCCTCTGGAATTGCTTCGATGATTGCAGCATCTGGTGCGTCCAGACAGATATAATGTTCAACCGTTTTCAGTAATGGTTTGACTGCCTGGATCAAGGGTACGAAGGTTTTATCAAACAGGATCACACGATCCGCAGCTTCATTAATTATAAAAATCAGCTGCTCGGGAAACAGGCGCGGATTGATGGTATGACAGACGAAACCACTCCCTGAAATGGCATACCATGACTCCAAATGGCGATGATTATTCCAGGCAATCGTTGCAACACGATCACCCTGCTCTAATCCCAGCTGGCTCAGTACATTGGCAAAACGTTGTGTATTACGATGGATTTCTCCCCAAGTGGTATGGGTCATCGTGGTATCGGTATTTTTAGAGATGACCGCGGTATCAGCATGATAACGCCCCGCATGTTCGATCATGTTACTAATCAACAAGGGTTGAAACATCATATTTCCAAGCATGTTGTGCTTCCTATTCGTTGTTATAAGTCCATCTGGTTTTTAATATTGTTATATCAGCCTGAGCTCTGTCCGGTTATATCCAGTCTAAGTTCAGGCTTCAGATCGAATCTAGCAAGCTGCAAAACAAATTCAAGTAGCAAAATGTGACAAAAACGCATGCGTTCACAACAGTACAGATGAATATAAGAATAGGTTTATGCTGGGCTAAAAATAAAAAATCCCAGTAGCGTGCTGGGATTTCATATTCATTTGATGATCAAAAATTTAAAGCTGACTAAAGAACAGATTATCTGCATTGACAACGAAGATCACCCCTAGACAAAATAACCCCGCATAAATGGCAAACCAGATAATCATCCGTCTAAAAGCAACATCTGAAATACTACTATCGGCATATTTCGGTGCTTTTTTCTCATCATTTGGATTCATAGGTTCACCTTAAGTTAGATGTAGGGACTATAACTATTTTCAATCAAAATCAAACTGTATGGTAGATACAAAAAATCATTAAAAAAATATAACAGATAAGTCATATTCACTTGAACTGTTATATTTTAATCCGCTCAATATGCTATAAATAGGGTCATTTTCTCATTTTTCTACTTATTGCGATTCATGTATAAATTTGAAAAGCTTGCTGTAAATATTCGTCAGATGATCAAAGATGGTCTCTGGAAAGCTCATGACAAACTGCCTTCTTTAAGAGAGCAATCTGAACTTTCAGGTTATAGCCTGATGACGGTACTCAATGCGTATCAGGAGCTCGAAGCCCAAGGCTGGCTCTATGCCAAGGATAAATCTGGCTATTATATTGCAGAACGAGCTGAGCTGAATCTACCCGTCTCCAAAGATAGCCACCCTCCACATGAGAAAATTCAGATCAATTCGGTAGTTTTTAACTATTTAAAAGAAACCCAGTCTGCAGAAATCATTCCTTTAGGTTCAGCTTTTCCTAATCCTGAGTTGCTGTTTAACCGCAAATTTATGCAGCTGCTTTCGCAGCATGCAAAACGTAAAAACAGCTATTCCAATCAGCCGAATATGCCACCGGGAAATCTGGAATTACGCCAGATTATTGCGGGGCGCTATCAATTACAGGGTATTACCTGCCATGCGGATGACATTGTCATTACATCTGGTGCTTTAGATGCCTTGAATCTGGCCTTGCAAGCGTTAACCCAACCGGGTGACTGTATTCTTTTACAAGAAACCGTATTCTATGGTGCCTGGCAAGCCGCAGAAAGACTGGGTTTGAATGTCATTACAATTCCTGACCACCCCACACAAGGCCTAGACATTCAAGCGTTTGAACAGGCACTCAGACAGTATCCGATTAAAGTCTGCTGGTTGATGCTGAATGCACAAAATCCTGTCGGCTATACAGTTTCAGCTGAAATTAAACAAGATATTGCTCAACTACTGGCGCAGTATCAGGTATATCTCATTGAAGATGACGTGTATCAGGAACTCAACTTTGGCAAGGAAAAGCCGGTCTCCGTCAAATATTTTGACCAGCAACAGCGAGTATTACATTGTGGGTCTTTTTCCAAAACCTTGGGGATGGGCGCGCGCGTGGGCTGGGTGTTTGCAGGACCGTATTCAAATGCCATCCAGCATTTACAGCTTATGAGTACACTAACGGTCAGTCCGCTCCTTCAGCATACTTTGGTTGACTTTGTTTCCCATCATCATTACGAAAAACATTTGCGCAGCTTACGCCGCCAGCTGGATACGCATAAAAAGCGTTTCTATCAGGAGCTTAAAGCCCGGTTGCCAGAGCATTGTCGGCTGCATTATCACAGTGCCGGTTATTTCCTCTGGCTTGAGTTACCTGTTTTTATCGATTCCCAGCATTTATATCAGCAGTTGCTCCAGCAGCATATTTCGATTGCACCGAGTCTATTGTTCCGTCCGCAACATACAGCACAGCACTTTATTCGTTTAAATACCTCTTTTGAATGGACTCCTGAGATTGAAGCTGCGGTCAATGCAATTATTCAACAGATCAAGAGCTATAACAAAACCTAATAAAAAAAGCGTGAATCTGGTTCACGCTTTTTTTAAATCCGGTGGATGATTTAGAAGTTATAAATCGCCACTGCATTAATTCGATTGTCTTCGCCTTTGGTGCTGCCATTTGTTGCAGCTTCTAAAGCTGTACGTTCACCATAAACATATTCCAGACCAAAACTTAAAGGCTTGGTTGGACTATAGAACACATTGGCCCACGCCTGCCACAGGTCTTTATTTGCTCTAGTCGTATTAGATTGGGCTTCACTCTCTGGAGTTGAAGTTCTGAGTGCGTCGATATAATTTTGATCATTATCAAACTTCATATAGCCATAGCCCAGCGTACCACGCAGCTTGTCATTAAACTGCTGGGTCAGACCGACCATAATCGAATCAAACTCACTCTGGTACAGATCATTACCTTGTGCAATAACGCCAGTATTGGCATAAGACACAAAGCTGCTATCCCCTTTGACATGATAATAATCCGCTTTTAAGGTGGTGCCCGGCACAAGATCATACTTGGCCCCTAAACCCACACCCCAGGCCATTTCTTCCTCTTCATTAATGCGTTTTTCATGTCCCATGGCACGGGCACTAACTGCCAGATTATCAGCGAATTTATGATTTAAACGTGCCGTTAAGGCTGGTAAACGCTGCTTAATGGTCCCGTCTTTAGGATCTTCTACTGCTAATACCAGATTAGTTTCAGGACTGAATGTACTGGTATGGCGCACTTGTGGTGTGCGTTTAATCGAGCCACCAGCATAGGCCAGTGCATCTACGGTTTCCGGCATATAGTCCGGTGTGGCAAAGTTTGACCAGGTTTGACCGATTAACCAGTTGGCATAGCTGATATAAGCGTGACGGATACGTAGGTTGTCAAAGTTGGCTCCGCCTAGAAAGTCCACTTCAACTTTCCCGCTTAACGCCTTGTCTCCAGCACCGATGGGTGCCTTAAAGTCCATGCCTAAACGGGTCGCAGACAGAGTCGATTTGAACTCATCACTGCGTTCACCAGTACCTTCAAGAGGAACAGCATTAATCTGGTTAAACATACGTACTGGCAAGCCACCTTCAGCTTGATAAGAAGCATCGGCACGGATATTTCCATACAGGTTAAATTCTGCACCACTGGCAATACGCATGACCGGTTTGGCAGCTGGAGTGGCAGGTGCAGCTGGCGCTTGCACCATCGTAACCGCAGGTTTAGCCTGTTGTTGCTGTTCAATCAGGGCACGCAGAGCCTGGACTTCCTGACGTAACTGCTCGATTTCCTGCTGATTGGACTGTGCAGATGTCTGTGCTTGTGTCGCAAAGCTGACTCCCCCCAGACTGATGGCCATCATGCTCATCAAAACATTACGTTTTAACGTGATTGTTGGTTGGCTAAATAATGTTTTCGTGTTCATCCTAAACTCGCTTTTTTTATTGTCCAGTTAGATTCTAACAACAGATCACCACCGGTTGCGATGGCGATCTATATCATTGAAGATATTCTCTTTATTAATTGAAGTTTAACTCATTAACCTGCTTTTTCAGCCAGTGGAGCCGGCTGAGCACCTGATTTTGCAAGGGCTTGGCCATCTACAGAGGTTTTTAGATTGACCAGGAAAATCGCCAGCGCAGCAATAACACCTGGAATCGCAATTGCAAAGAAGTTCATTTGATGCGGTAAATTCATGGTCAATAAAGCACCTGTCAATACCGGACCGACGATGGCACCGATACGACCAATACCTGACGCCCAGCCCATTCCGGTGGAGCGTACAGTTGACGGATAATATTGTGCCACAAAAGTATAGAGTAGAATCTGTGAGCCAATGGTGGCAGCGCCAGCCACTGCGATTAAGGTATACAGTACAAATTGCGGACTGTTAAAGCCAAGCAGGATCAGTGCTGCACCGCCACACAGGAACATAATGGTCAGCACTTTCTTGATATGGAAGCGGTCGGCCAGATAACCTCCACCAATGGCTCCCACCATACCGCCAATATTCAGGGCAAACAGGAAAATCATACTTGCGCCCAGTGAATAACCGGCCTGAATCATTAGTTTTGGCAACCAGCTGCCTAGTGCATAGACCATCAGTAGACACATAAAGAAGGCAATCCAGAACATAAAGGTACTGAAACTGCGACCTTGCTGGAACAGTGCTTTCAATGGAGCTTCATCGCCTTTTTGTACTTCATTCAGGACAAATTCGGTTTCCGGGCCAATCTGCTGGTCTGGTGAAATTTTCTGAATAATGTCATGTGCCTGCTGGGTCTGCTTCCTGTTGGTCAGGTACATCAGTGATTCTGGCAAATATTTCCATAGAATCGGCAAGAGTAATAATGGAATACCGGCAAGCAAGAACATGATTTTCCAGCCAAACTGCGGCACCAACCATGCACCTAAAAGTGCCGAGGTCATCCCGCCAATGGCATAGCCACTGAACATCAGCGCAACCAGTGTACTGCGAATACGTTTCGGTGCATATTCAGTCATCAAGGCCACAACGTTCGGCATGACCCCGCCAATCCCCAGACCGGCAAGAAAACGTAAGATTCCGAATTCAGTCGGTGAAGTTGCAAAAGCACCAATAAAGGTAAAGCCACTAAAAATAGCCACACAGATCATGATGGTTTTTTTACGACCGAGCTTGTCAGACAGGGTGCCAAAAGTCATGGCGCCAAACATCATGCCAAACAAGGCAGTACTGGCCAGCATACCGGCCTGCACTGCGGTCAGTGACCACTCCTGCATCAGCAGTGGTAATGCCACCCCATAAATGACCAGATCATAACCGTCAAAAATAATAATCAGCAAACACCAGATCAGCACACCCCAATGAAATGGGGTAAATCGTGCTTCATCGATCAGTGTATTGATATTCACTTTATTTGTAGACATCCTCCACCTCCTAACTGTGAAGTTCAATTTATGAGGCACACAATGCAGAAGATGTAAAAAAATGTCCAAAACTGAATAGGCATGCTTCCATACCTATAAAGTCTAGTTTAAACTAAGTTATTCATTTTATTAAAAAATATATTATTGAAAGTTATTTTTTAAACCGATAATCGTGTTATACAGATCCTTTTTCATGACTCAATATATGACTTTTACAGTAATTTTAAGCGCTTAAAATACCGAGCGGTCATATCTAACTGCTTCTAAATCATAGACTTGATAAACAGCATCAAAGAGATAACGAATATATTCACTTTCATCCATATTGCGCATGGCCATAAATACTGGACTAATCGCGAAACTATCCAACAAAGGTATGAAATTTAAATGGGCCAAACGGATGTTTTGCGCGCTTTCCGGCACAATACAGACGCCTTCGCCTGCAGCCACAAAACCTAGTGCCAGCTGCAGTTCACGTACAATACGAATATTTTTCGGTTCCAGACCATATTCAGAAAAAATGCCTTGAACCTGAGTAGAAAAGTTTGCCTTGCCGGTATTTGGGTAGAGAAATAGCTGCTGGTCAACCAGTTCCGAAAGGTTAATTCCTTCACGTTGGGCCAGCGGATGGCTGGCATGTACCGCTACAATCAAACGTTCCTGACGCAGCAGCACGCGCTTGATCGCCGGATCGGAAATGCGTAGCCGACCAAAGCCAACATCGATACGCCCTTCCTTAAGTGCCTGGATTTGTTCATAAGTGTTCATTTCCATCATCTCGATTTTGAGATAAGGATGCTGCTGTTTAAATAAAAACAGGATACGCGACAGCAAACCGAACAATAAAGAACCAACAAAACCAATGGTAATGGTACGATCAGCGATACCAATCCGCTTGGTCATCGACTTGATCTCTTCCGCATTAGACAAAAGTTTAACAGCATGCTGATAGAAGAATTGTCCTGCTTCTGTGGTCTTAAGAGGACGACTGCCGCGCTCAAACAGCTGAATATCCAGCTCCTGCTCCAGATTTTGGATCTGGCGGCTTAAAGGTGGTTGAGCAATAAACAATTTTTCTGCCGCTTTGGTAAAGCTTTGCTCTTCGACGACTGCCACAAAGTAGCGTAAGTGTCTTAATTCCATGTCTCTTAATACCTTTAAAGTATAATAAAATGCAAAATCGATCTTCGACCAATAAAGACTATTCCTTTAAAGTATATTAAGTAAGAACATGAAAGCAAGAATGTGAACCGTAATTATGTATAAATCAGTTGAAACCTTGCTAGTAGAGATCCCAACCATCCGTCCACATAAGATGGCGGTGGCAACCATGCAGACCCAGACCCTGGTACTCGTCAAGATTACCACAGAAGATGGCTATGTAGGTTGGGGCGAAGCAACGACCATCGGTGGATTAGGTTATGGTGATGAAAGTCCAGAAAGTGTCAAAATCAATATTGATACTTACTTTACGCCACTTTTAAAAACATTATCCGGTTTAAATGTTGCACAAACATTACAAGCAATTAAAAAGAATATTAATGGCAACCGTTTTGCAAAATGTGCCATTGAAACTGCATTATTAGATATTTATGCCCAGCGTATCCAGCAACCGCTGAGCGAAGTACTGGGTGGCCGTTTACGTGACAGCGTTCCGGTCCTCTGGGTACTGGCTTCGGGCGATACTGAAAAAGACATTGCTGAAGCACAGAAAATGATTGCGGCAAAACGCCACAACATCTTTAAGCTGAAAATTGGTTCACGTCCGGTCGAGCAGGATGTAGAACATGTACTGGCTATTAAAAAGGCTGTCGGCAAAGACGTCTCAATCCGTGTTGATGTCAACCGTGCCTGGTCTGAGCTAGATGCCATTAAAGGTATCCAGATGCTGCAAGATGGCGGCGTTGACCTGATCGAACAGCCTTGTGCGATTGATAATCTGGGAGCCATGCAGCGTCTGACCCGCCGTTTTGATATTGCCATTATGGCTGACGAATCGCTGATGGGTCCACAAACTGCTTACCAGATTGCCAAAAATGATGGTGCTTCGGTATTTGCCGTGAAAATTGCCCAGTCTGGCGGTCTGTTTGAAGGCTGTGAAGTGGGTACAGTTGCCCAGCTGGCAGGTATTGACCTATATGGCGGCACCATGCTGGAAGGCCCAGTCGGTACGATTGCCTCTGCACATGTATTCTCGACCTTCAAGAATCTGGCCTATGGCACTGAACTGTTTGGCCCATTGCTGCTAACCGAAGATATTTTGAAAACGCCGCTCAATTATCAAAACTTTGAACTTGAAATTCCGAAAGGTCCAGGTCTGGGTATTGAGTTGGATGAAAACAAGATTGACAACTTGCGTCGTCAATAACTCCAGGAGAAACCCATGCTTTTCCAAGTACGAATGGATGTCAATATTCCAAAAGACATGCCAGCAGAACAGGCCAATGAAATCAAAGCCGTTGAAAAAGCCTATTCACAAGACCTGCAGCGTCAGGGCAAATGGCGTCATATCTGGCGGATTACTGGCCAATACTCAAACATCAGTATTTTTGATGTTGAAAGCAATGAAGAATTGCACAGCCTGCTTCAGGGCCTGCCACTCTATCCCTA
>CANQWW010000040.1 GCA_947627655.1 uncultured Acinetobacter sp.
GAGTTCAAAGTATTCGCAGGTCCTGCTAAAGATCCTAAAGGCCGTATCGTTGCGCTTCGCGTACCGGGCGCAGGTTCTCTGCCACGTAGTGCAATTGACGAATACACTAAATTCGTAGGTATTTACGGTGCACGTGGTTTGGCTTACATCAAAGTCAACGAACTTGAAAAAGGCATTGAAGGTCTTCAGTCTCCAATCGTGAAATTCATCGAGCCAATCGTGCTTGATCTGTTGAAACGTGTGGGCGCTGAAAATGGCGACATCGTATTCTTCGGTGCAGACAAAGCGAAAATCGTAAATGACGCAATGGGCGCACTTCGTGTGAAAATTGGTCATGACATGAAACTTGCAACTTGCGAGTGGGCGCCGCTTTGGGTCGTTGACTTCCCGATGTTCGAAGAAACTGACGATGGCAAATGGACTTCTGTTCACCACCCATTCACGCTACCAAAATCTAGCGTTGAAGAAGTGAAGAACAATCCAGGTGCTGCGCTTTCAGTTGCTTACGATATGGTATTGAACGGTACTGAAATCGGTGGTGGTTCTCTACGTATTTACAACCTGGAAATGCAAAAAGCCATCTTCGAAGCGCTTGGTATTTCTGAAGAAGAAGCAGAAGAGAAATTCAGCTTCTTACTTAACGCGTTGAAATTCGGTGCGCCTCCGCACGGTGGTTTGGCATTTGGTCTTGACCGTCTGGTAATGTTGATGACAGGTGCATCTTCAATCCGTGACGTGATTGCATTCCCGAAAACTAAAACTGCTGAATGTCCATTGACTCAAGCACCAGCGCCAGTTGAATCAACTCAACTACGCGACCTTGGTATTCGTTTACGTGAAAAACCAAAAGCAGAAGAAGCTAAATAATTCTTAGTGACTGATGTTCAAAAGCCCTGCTCTGTGCAGGGCTTTTTAATGGAACCTCACTACCCGTCGCTTTGAAAAGTATGTTCAGTATTTTAAATTACCCTTTCAGTAGCACTTCAGTTTAGAATATGAGCTGATTCCTGTGTATCGACTGATACCTGTTCTTTATTGCTACTTAAGCTGCTTGGCTATTTTTGACTCTTTTCTCAGATTTTTAGGCGCTTAAATTTATTTATTAAACTGCCTGATCTTGAGTAATTGTCTTCGCATGTATCTTTTATTAAAGTTTTTAGCCTTATTTCCCTTACGTGTCTTACACCTTTTTGGTTATCTGATTGCTTGGGTTTTAATTCACACATCTTCATCTATTCAGCGTATTACGCGAATTAATATCCAACTGGCTTATCCTGAGTTAAAGCCTGCCACACAAGAAGAAATGGTTCGAGCCAGTATTCACAGTCAGTGTTTAAGTTATCTCGAATGCATCAAGTTTTGGGGCATGTCGCCTGAATATAGTTTAAGTAAGATTAAGAATATTCAAGGCGCTGAGCATTTGGAAAATGCACTCGATGAAAAGCATGGGGTAATTGTAATTGTGCCGCATTTAGGCAGCTGGGAATTACTGAATGCCTGGCTATGTCAGCAAGCACAGCCCATGATTATGTACAAGCCCAATAAGAACGAACAAATTAATCGTTACATTCTTGAAGCTCGTCAGAAAACCAACGCTATTTTGGTACCCGCCAATGAAATTGGTGTCAGGGCTATTTTTAAGCATCTGAAACAAGGGGGATTGACTGTGATTTTACCCGACCATCTCCCTAAAGCTTCTGGTGGGATCTATGCTGACTTTTTTAAACAGCATGTTCTATCTGGTACTATTGTGTCTAAACTTGCCCAAAAAACCGGATGTCGTGTAGTTGGTCTCAGCTGCTTACGTCATCATTCCCAAGGTTTATTTGATATTCACTGCACGCCTGTTACCGCTGAGATCAGCTCTCAAGATTTAGACCTTAGTGTCCTTTGTTTAAACCAGCATCTAGAGCAAACTATTGCAGTTGCCCCTCTACAATATATCTGGTCTTATAAACGTTTTCGTAACTGTTCTCATAGTTTGAATCTCTATAAATCCTAAGATTAGCGCTTATTCATTTGAGATAGATGCGATAAAAATAGAATGAATTGAGATTCCCCCCTAACAGTGGCATAATCTTTAAGTTCTTTGAAGAAGTGGATTTTCTACCATGGCTATGCGTCCTGCTGTCCGTAATCGTGGCATTATGCTGATTGTTTTTTCAATCGTGCAATGGTTGTTTATGCGCTACATTCTGGCGAACAACTTGTTCTCCTTAGACACCAATGACCGCATTGTGTATTTCTGCTTAAGTAGTATCTTAGGCGCATTGGCGATTTTTGCAGGGCTAATTTATATGGTGTTGAAGGGTAATCCGGAGAAGGATTAAAGCAATATCAATGAAAAGTATTTTATTTGTTATTGATGATCTAGGTAGAGGTGGTGCTGAGAAAATTACTGCTGACTTAGCAAATACTTTTTCAAATCTGGGTCATAAAGTGACTCTTGCTGTGTTGAACGCTGATAAGAACATACAATATATTTCCCCTCATATTAACTATATCGACCTTAAGCTCACTCCTTCCTTTGCTTTTGGTAAGTTATGGAAAACTAAAAAACTCTCTGATTCAGAAAAAAACCGTATTGATCAATTGATCAATCTAAAAACTTATGATCTCATTATTCTAGGTTTTCATAATGGTTACTATCTAGGCCAGTATCTCACACAGACACAAAATGTATGGTACTGGGTTCATGGTGAATTGTTAGAATATCGTCCTTCCCAGAATATTTTTAAGCAAATAAAAGAACATATCCGTCAAATTAAGCACCAAGCGAAATTTAAGAAATTGTTCCATAAAAAAAATTTAGTGACAGTAAATCAAGACCTCAAAATAAAATATCAGTCCTTGCTACCCGATAGCCAAATTCATCATATTGCCAATGGTGTTTCAATTTCAAAACAAACTGTCCAACCTGCATTAGAAAAGATTTGGGACGTAATTTTTGTTGGACGCTTAGCTGCAATTAAACAAATTGATCATGCAATTACAGCTTTTGCACAAAGTGGATTAAAAGGACGAATGGCCATCGTGGGTGAAGGTCCACAAGAAAATAAATTAATTGAACTATCCAAACAACTTCAAGTTAAAGATCGTATCGACTTTCTTGGATGGGCAGATAATCCCTATAAATTTATTCAACAATCTAAGGCTCTAATTTTAACTTCTCACTATGAATCTTATGGTTTGGTATTGGCAGAAAGTTTATGCTTAGATACTCCTGTAATTGCCTATGAATGCTCACAAGGTGTTAAAGATATTCTTTCTTCTCAAGAAAATATGAAACCATTTTTAATTGAAGCGAATAATTGTGAACAACTTGCCACTCAACTTTATCTGTGTGTCATACAGCCTTACCAGGTTTCAAAACAGACCAAAAATAAATTATCGATCCATCATACAGCTGAACAATTTTTAGCCCTTGTCTAATTCCGACAAATTAACAGAAAGTTCGAAAGTTTTTCAGCAATAGCTGAAAATGAATAATGCTGAACTGCTTCTTGATGCCCTTCCTCAGCATACTTCTCCAAAATTTCAGGTTGATTAATACAGGTTTTTAATTGCTCCACCAAATCATCACCATCACCACATCGCGCCATTAAACCATTTTCACCCTGCCGAATAATCTGCTGTACACTAATGTGATTACTCGCAACCACTGGTTTTCCCCAGGCAAAAGCATCTAATATAGCTAAAGGCTGGGTATCATTCATGGTAGGAACCAAGGCAATATCAATCTCTTTATAAAACTTTATTTTATCTTTACCACCAACCCACCCTAGAAACGCGACTTCATTTTCTAATTTTAAATCTTTCACTTGCTGGATCAGTGATTCCTTTTGCTCACCTTCCCCAGCAATTAATAATTTAACTTGATATCCTTTTTGCTTCAGTTTCTCTACAGCAGCAATTGCTAAATGTGTACCTTTATATTCGACCAAACGCGTCATAACACCTAAGATGACAGGCTGTCCTAGTGTATTACTAAAAGATGGTTGCTCATCGGGTAAATGAATTAAATTGGAGATAATAGCTTGGGGTTTTTTAGTTAAATCTATACCTTTTTTTTCTGCTGCTTCTGCAATACATTGCGCAACATAAGGAGTAATATGAATAAATCCATCTGCTCTTACCGTTCTTTTCACATTATGACTATGGTTCATTGCAATAACAGAGCATTTTATTCGTGCAAGAAATATTGCATTTTTAAATAAATAAACTGCACGTCCACTATGAGCAATCACCACATCAGGACGATAGTTACGCAACCATAAAGCCAATTTCACTGCAGCGAATAAATCATAAAAACCAGAACTATTCAGAAGAAATTTCGGATAATATTCAGATTTCAGTTTTCTATTTTCATCGCCAAATACCAGAATACCTTCATGCCCCTTACTCGCGAGTGCATCGAAAGTATTCAGCATAGCTTGCCAACGCCCACCCGAAGCATCACCATATACAGTGTGAATGATTTTTAACATGTTCAAGAAAAAGAGCCTTCGCAGTAAGTTTACCAATCGTTCATTGGATTGATCTTTTATTCTAATATTTTCGAGATAAATAAACCATTATCTCTCTGAAAATAATCTTTCCTATCCATACCTTATCCCCATCTGACAATGCTATAGAATTTTGCTACCATACCAAATAGATAGATCAAACCTTCAAATATGATGAAAAGCAAACCTAGCCTTGCAGTTCTCCTGATTCATGACCAACGTGCTGGACATTTAAATCCTAGTCTTGGCGTATATGACTGCCTAGAAACAGCTTATGCAACAACTTTAAATAAAGCCGAAACTCCTGATATAAAAAAATGGCAGATCAGCCTGTTAAAAAAACTGAGTTGGTATCCTTATTTATTTGATCTTTGCTCACCTATTCTTTTTAAAGATTTGCTACCCGAACAAAATATTGACTGTATTATTTGTTCAGGCATGCCAAATTTGCTCTATGGTCTTGCGATAAGCCGGAAATTAAAAGTTCCAATATTTTATGCAGGCGATTTGCGTCAGGTAAATGGACAGTTGGTCAACTGTACTATTACAGCACTAGAACAAACGACGAACTCTGACCAAGTAGTGTTAACCACCCCCCCAGTAAAAAAAGACTTTTTTACCTTACAGCAAGATCAGCTTGATCAAACTACGGCTTTATTAGTTTTAGGTGGTCCGACAGATGAGCATCCTTTTTCATCTGAAGATTTTGAAAAGATGATTGAAAAATTTATTGCCTTTTGTGCTCAAAATCAGCTGAAAGGATTAATTACCAATTCTCGCCGCACACCTAATTTAGAAGACTATTTTCAAAAAACCCCTATTCCCTCAAATATTCAATTACATTTAGTTCAAACTGAAAATGCTTTATCTTTAGTCCAGCTTATTCAACAATCCAGCTATATTTTTGTTACGGAAGACAGTACTTCCATGTTGGCAGAAACAATTCAAAGTGGCCGTCTGGTTAGCTCAATTTATAGTTCAAAATCTATTTTGGAGCCTTTGAATCGTAAATATCTACAATGTAATCTAATGCAGAGACAAAATTTGACAGAGAATTTTAAGCGTCCTGATTTAAAAAACACCCAAGACTTAGATTTAATTGGACCGATTGTTCAAGCATTTAAACGTAATTTAGGATATTAAAATGATCTCCGTCATTCTCACCCATTACAACAAAGGTTTATTGCTCAATAGAACGATTGATTCATTACAACCTGAAGATAAAAATTTACATGAAATTATTGTGGTAGATGATTGTTCTACAGATCCAGAATGGACAATTAATTCTCAATATCTACTAGACCATTATCCTAAAGTTAAAATCATTCAAAATACAGATAATCAAGGCCCTGCTGTTCGACTGAATCAAGGCGCATTAACTGCAACCGGTGATTATCTCTTTTTTATGGATTCTGATGATATTCTAGCTCCTAATCGCTTAAATATGTTTTTAGATGAAATGCAAAAACATCAGGCAGACTTATGCTATGCAGAAAAAGTAAAGATTCACGATTTAAATGAAATTCAAAAAAACACCATTGGAGTCTGGGAGTCTAGTACCACTCCTTTAAACTATGTGCTTAAAAATAATATTATGCAAATGTGCGTGATGTGTACGCGAGAATTATTTTTAAAATCAAAAGGCTGTAATGAAAATATATTTATTCAAGATGAATCACTGGCTTTAAGTTTAGCCAAATATTCTAAAAAAATTATTTCTAGTGATTTACATAGTGTTTTTGTTCTCTTAGATGCAAACGAAACCAAGTCGGTTCGTGGTGAAAATCGTTTATCACGTCATTTAGAGCAACAGCACCATGATATGTTCTTTACTATTGATGACTTTATTCATGCTTACCCCAATATAAATGAACAGGATAAAAAATTATTAACTAAAAAAGCACTTTCAACCTATTGGAAAAGTATTCGACATCGACCTGAGAAAAAATTCTCTGACTTATTAATTTATTTAGCTGCACACATTAATCCGATAGACACTTGGAACAAGCATCATCAAAAGCTTACTACTTATTTTAATCAACTCGATCATGTACGTAAGATTAATAAACGAGCGTGATTATGCTCGTTTACCCAACTTCAAGCGCAGCTTCACCGCAAATAGTGAGTCTTTCCCACTAATCTTGATACGTTGCAGCTGCATAAAGTCTGGTGAACTACTATCTATACCTTCAACAGTGGTCACAGCATTGCTATAACCCGCCTGCTGTGCCAGTTCTACATCACGCTGTGAATAAATCCCGAATGGATAGGCAAAACTTGTCACAGGCTTGGTAATTAAAGCTTCAAGCTGATGTTTAGATTCTGTTAATTCCTTCAGACACGCTACATCATCCAATTTGGATAAATTTGCATGGGTCATAGTATGTGAACCGATTTCAATCAGGCCAGAATCTGACAACTGCTTGACCTGAACATCGTTCAGTTTTGGCTCCCGTGCCAGCTCACCACTGTTATGATGCGCTTTTTTATAAGTCGACCAATCACGATCATGTCGATCTACCACGACATAAATCGTGGCTTTGGCTTGATATTTTTCTAAAACCGGAAAGGCATTTTCCAAGTTATCCAAATAACCATCATCAAAAGTAATCGCGACAGTTTTCTCTGGGTGTTTCCCCCAATTCTCTTGTAATTCTTGCATGGTGACAAAGTGAAAGCCTTCAGCTTTCATCCAAGCAACTTGTTTTTCAAATTCAGCCGGTTTGACGCGTAATTTATTGAACTTGGCTCCCTCAATATGATCACGCACCATGTGATACATCAAGACACGGGGTCTTTTCCAATCAACCGCAGGTTTCCACCACGCATATTTATAACTGAAGGCCAACATCAGAATCATGACAAGAACAACAATATAAATCACGGGAAACCCTGCTTATGGAGCGAGAAGATATGTTGCCACACGCCCCGCCTCTTTAAAAGCAGTTGCAGCGACTAATTTATCAAGCTGAGTGGTACTGGAAATAAGCTTCTGTTCGTCTAATTTACTTACTGAACGCGTAATCCGATCTTCCTTCAAACGATCTCCCTCAATCACACCCACTTTGCATCCGGCCGTCAGCGCTTCATATATCATCGATACACTGTCTTCGGTGACCCATACAGCTTCGGCTTTTTGCATCTCTTCAAAAATCCAGCCTTGGGGGGTATGTTCAACAGGGAAGATTTGTAAGCTTTCGCTATAAGGTTTGGCTTTCAAATGGTCTAAAAATTCTTTCGGCGTTCTGCGCGATGTAGTTAAAATGATTTCACTATTGCGATTTTTTTCTACAATTTGTTCAATTGCAGATAAGACTTTTTGTTCATCCCATTGATGCCGTTTCGATGAACCGCCAAGAGCGATTAAAATTCGATTTTCCTGATGTCGTCCTTCATTGACAATGGGATTAAGCGCACCTTGCGTCAAAATCACATTACCTTTCTCAGGCACACCATCATGTTCAGGAATTACCACATGGTCGAACCAGGCAAAAGGAAAATTCGGTTTCATCAAAATTACGGTTTTGGTTTGGGGAAATACTTTGCCCAATAGTAAAACCCGAAGCTGAGTGTGACTGCCTACCCCAATGATATAGTCAGGTACTTGTTGAAGTCCTACAGATGTTTTTTTACCGAAGGCAAAGACAAGAGACCAAACAGGCAAGTTTTCAATGAGAACTTCTTCAAAAGTGACTTCACTTGCAGACTGTCTTTGCATGGCTTGATACAAGCCCAATGCCTGCGAGCGATGCCCTGCTTTTCCATCACTGACATAAACAATATGCATGTATTCAATAACCCATTCTAAAGGCATAAAAAAGGCGAAACTTTCGTTTCGCCTTTCATATTACCTGATTGACTTATTTTACGTAAGTTAACCAGTGGGCATATTTCGGATCTTTACCTTGAACAGCATCAAAGTATGCTTTCTGAATTTGAGTGGTGATTGGTCCACGCACACCTTCACCAATTTGACGGTCATCATATTCACGGATTGGTGTTACTTCAGCAGCAGTACCTGTAAAGAATGCTTCATCAGCAATGTAGAATTCATCACGGGTAATACGGCGTTCAACCACGTCATAACCCAGGTCTTTCGCAATCGTGATAATGGTTTGACGTGTAATCCCGTCTAATGCACCACCCGCAATATCAGGAGTATGGATTACACCATCACGTACTAGGAATACGTTTTCGCCTGAACCTTGGCATACATAACCTTGTGGATCAAGCAGCATCGCTTCGTCATAACCAGAATGCGCCACTTCCTGATGTGCCAGAATAGACAGCGTATAGTTACCCGATGCTTTGGCTTTACACATGGTCACATTTGGATGGTGATGCGTGAAAGATGAAGTTTTTACGCGAATACCCTTCGCCATGGCTTCTTCACCCAGGTAAGCACCCCAGCTCCAAGCTGCCACTACGGCATGAATGGTATTGTCAGTTGCTGCAATACCCAGTTTTTCAGAGCCAATAAAAATAATTGGACGTAAATAGCAAGATGCTAATTTGTTTTCACGAACCACATCAATTTGCGCTTGCTCTAATGCTGCCTGATCAAATGGAACTTTCATTTGATAGATTTTGGCAGAATTCAATAAACGCTTGGTGTGTTCTTTTAGACGGAAAATAGCCGTTCCATTCGGGGTTTCATAAGCACGAACACCTTCAAACACCCCCATGCTGTAATGCAAGGTATGTGTTAATACGTGAGTTTTCGCCTCACGCCAGTCTACCAGTTGTCCATCTTGCCAAATGAAACCATCACGATCAGCCAAATTCATGCCACAAACTCCAATTTTTCACAATTATTCACTATCCAGCGCAAAGCTTGCACTTGGATCAATTAGTCTTTGCCATAACTTGCAAACGGTCATTCGGGTATCGTGCCAGTCGCTTGCAGACACTTGCATGGATTGATTTGCAAGGGCTAAGCGATGGCTCTCGGCGCGTTCACGGAGATAAGCTTGAATCAGAGCAGTCGCATTGTCGCTGGATAAGCAACCTGATTTTGCGGCGTCCTCAAGGATTCTTACGTTGTCGGAGTAATGGGCGAGATCTTTATTCGTCCCACTCCAAGCTAATACCGCATACTGTGCCATAAATTCAATATCAACGATACCACCTGCATCTTGTTTTAAATGAAAAATTCCATCTTTTTTTTGCTGTTTGGAAGAACCCAGATGCTCTTTCATTTTCTGACGCATTTTTAATACTTCTTCACGGACATAATAGATGTCACGTTTCTGGATCAATATATCGCAGCGCAGGGCTTCAAATTTTCCCCTCAGGCTTTGCTCACCTGCAATTGAACGGGCACGCACAAGGGCCTGATGTTCCCATAACCAGGCACTTTTAAACTGATACTGTGCGAATGCTCTTAGACTCGTCACTAGCAGCCCTGCCTCACCAGAAGGACGTAGTCGGGTATCGATTTCATACACGCGACCATCCAGCGTTTGTGTGGTCATTAATGACATAAACTTTTGCGCCACGCGCATGGCAAATTCAAAGCCACTGATTGGCTTCAGGCCATCCGTATCGGCCTGCTCGTCCATAAAGTGGATAAATACCAAGTCAAGGTCTGATCCATAGCCCAGTTCAATCCCGCCCACTTTACCATAACCAATGACGGTAAATGCCGTGTGATCCACGGAACAGCGCTGCCCTTCTGCATCGAGTGGAAAACCATGTCTTTTGGCCACCAGCTGATACGCCATATGCAAGGCAGCGTTCACAGAAACCTCAGCAATATCGGTTAATGCATCAGAGATTTTCATCAGTGGACTTTCTGCCAGAACATCACTGGCTGCCACAGCCAGCACATTGGATTTCTTAAATAGACGTAAAATCCGCATCTGGTCTTCGACCTGATCGACTTCAATACGCAGTAATTGCTGACGCAAAGAATCTTCCAGATCTTGACGCTTCGGTAACTCGAAATCCATAGACAGGAATTCATCTAACAGCACTGGATATTGTGTGAGTTCTTCACAGATCCATGGGCTGACCGTGGCCATTTTCACTAGTCGCTGTAAGGCACCTTTGCTTTCAATGAGCATGACCAGATACACCGTACGGCGTAACACTGACTCGACCAGCGGCATCAGACGCACCAAGGCAATTTGCGGCTGATCAGATTGCAATATCGCTTCAATCAGATAAGGCCAGAAGGTTTTCAGGCGCTGCATGGCTTTGGCAGGCAGTTTCTTCAGGGTATTACTATTCCAGAACTCATGCACCAGGTTTTGGGCATTGGCATCTAACACAGCATTCAGCTGCTGTTCCAGCTGGGTAAAACTGGCCAGCTGGGTTTCCGGTCCATTTTCCTTAATCAGATGTTCAAATTGATAAATGACCTTGGCACGTTTCTGGTTCAGCATCTGCATGAATGCAGCCCAGTCGGCAAAACCCAAGGTATCTACAATACGTTGACGCGGCTCATCTTCAGTTGGCAAAGATTGGGTCTGCTGATCATTCAGTGCCTGAATTGCATGTTCGACCCGACGCAAAAACAGATAGGCATCTTCCAGATCCTGTACCGCCTGTCCATCCAGCAATTCTGCGCCTACCAAATGTCTAAGGCTAACCAGACATTGACGGTCCTGTAACTCCAGCTTGGAGCCCCCATAAATCAGCTGAAACACCTGTACGATAAACTCGACTTCACGAATCCCGCCCGAACCGAGCTTAATGTCATCTTCAATATTACGGCGCTGTACTTCCCGCTCGATCATTGCCTTCATTTCACGCATGGCAGCAAAGGCACTGTAATCCACATAGCGACGAAATACAAAAGGACGGGTCATTTCCAGCAAGGCCTCGCCCTCGGGCGTCAGATTGACAATACGTGCCTTGATCCAAGCATAACGCTCCCACTCGCGTCCATGCTGGCTCAGGTATTTTTCCAGGGCCACATGACTAATCACTAATGGCGAACCATCCCCCCAAGGGCGTAAACGCATATCGACCCGGAAGACAAAACCATCGGCATTAATATGATCGAGGAGGTAAATTAATTTTTGTCCCCACAAAATACAAAACTGCTGTACATCAATGCATTTACGCCCATCGGTTTCGCCTTGCTCATCAAAGGCAAAAATCAGATCAATATCACTGGATAAATTAAGCTCTTGCGCACCTAACTTCCCCATGGCAATCACGATCAGGTCCTGAACCTGGCCATTATAGCCAATCGGTTGTCCATACTTGGCGACCAGAGGAATCCGGGCAAAGTCTTTTGCCGCGCAAATCGCAGCATCGGCAAAATCGGATAATTCCCGCGTCAGAGTCACCACATCAGTGAGTTGATTGGCATCCTGCCAGATCCAGCGAAACATCAGACGGGCGCGTAAAATGCGCAATGCACTCATCCACTGGGCTTCATCATGGAGATCTAGGAGTGTAGATTGAATATATTGATAAATTTTCGAACTGGAGAGGGAGATCTGAAAGTGATCAACTGCATAATCCTGTTCCAGCAAACTTGCATGTCGAGACAGGACCTGCTCAGCATATTGACTTGCTCTTAAGGTTTTCTGCAATTGTACTTCATTCATGTTCAGTCCTGTCCCCTGTCATATTTTTTCTAGTTATAACAGGTGACTGATAGGGCTGGGAATGTTTCTGTCAAAATTAATTTTTTTCTTTTTGCGCCACTGCCTGTTCAGGAAGGATCAAGGCCTGATGTTCATTTAAGGCTTTGGGCAGCAAGACCGTAAATGTGGTGCCTTGGCCTTCTTTGGAATCTACAAAAACCTGGCCATGATTCAGGTCTACAAAGCGCTTACACAAGACCAGTCCCAGACCTGCGCCTTTTTCTTCAGCGGTGCCTCTCACACTCACCACCAGATTCGGTTTAAACAGATTGCGGATCTGCTCTTCTGTCATTCCCAGCCCTGTATCTTGTACCTGGATTCTGACCAGATCATCTTCTACACTAGCATACAGAATGACCTGGCCTTGCTGATTGGTTGGAGTGAATTTCAATGCATTGGACACCAGGTTTTGCAGCACCGAGGTAATCATATTGATATCTGCATTGACTTTGATACCGTCTGGAATACGGTCAATCAGCGCGATCTGCTTTTTCAGGGCTAAACTTTTGAGTACATCACAGACAATCTTGCTGGATTGCTTCAGCTCAAAGTTAATCGGGTGATAGACAAAACGGCCGCCTTCAGCCATTGCCCAAGTGAGCAGGCTTTCTAATAAATTATAGGTTGATTTGGCATTATCATATAAATATTCGCTAATACTCTGCACACTCGACTCATCCAGGGTATCACGCTCTTCAGCAAGAACTTCTGAGAAACCGAGCAAACCATGAAATGGCGCACGCAGATCATGGGCAATAATCTGGAAGAACTTGGTCTTACTGAAATTCAATGCACATTGTTGCTCGTACATTTCTTTCAACTCGTTATAATCTTCACTCAGGCGAATCAGCCCGACCAGTCCTTCAGCAAATTCCTGGACCAGACGTATCCCTTCTTCATCAAAAGGATGTGTTTGCTGATCAAAGAACACCACATGGCCAATCGAATGCGTCTCGCTGGCTTTTAAATTAAATGCGATCAGGCGTTTATGCTCTACCCCCAAGGTCCGGATATAGGTGGACATCTCGGTATAGGCCAGATGCTGATGATCCAGATAATCCGCATTTTTTAAATAAGTGAGCAGATTCAAATCAGGGGGTGTTTCAAATGCACCAAAACCAGACGCTGAGGTGTGCCAGATATAGGGTTCCTTGTGAAAGCCCAGTAAGCTTTTCTCCACATTTAACAGTCGACGGGCAACTTTTAAAAAAGTATGGATGAGATTATTTTCGGTATGTACCCCTAAGATAAGCGACAGGCGACATAAGCTGAGCTGTTCAGTATTTTGACCTATTTCTAAAAGGTTAAGCTTCATCTCTGCCTCTCAGGATTATCTTTATAATTTGAACCAATTCTGTACAATCAATAACAAAGAATGCATATAGGCACAACGACATATTCTAACATCTAGACCAAAGGATTTAATACAATTTAACTACGTATGATTTCGATATTTTTTTAAAAATTGTAAAATATTCAGTAAATAATGTTATTTTTTTAACTTGATTTACAACACTTCTCTACTGAAAAAGTGGCGTTCTTATACTAAGTTTTCTAAAAACAGAGCGACGATAAAAATAGCATTTCTCATCCAACCTACTCAGTATCTGTTTAAAATCAGAAGACTTAAATAGCTTTACTATATAAATGTGTTACGCTTTCATTCCTCCTATTTGGTGAAGACTTTTTATCTAAATTTTAACTCTTCACTTTAAACATCACCACAGCGCTATCCTCGGCTTATTGTCTTTTTCAACGATTCTTTTTACAGCCATCAATTGGCAAAAGTTACCAATACTGCAGCTTAAATCATGGCAAAAACAGGCTTTTAATTGTAAATAGAATTTACAAACTCATTAAACACCTTAACCCAAAATTTATGAATCACTGCAAAAATGAGCGCTAGAGTATTGTTTTTATGTTGTCTTTAGCTTTAAAACATATAAAAAAAGCGGCCCTCAATAGGCCGCTTTTTTAATCAAACTACGATTAGTTATCAGAAATCAGTGCGACTTGCTGCACATAGTTCAATAGTTTGAGCTTTGAGGCTGCCACTTCTTCTTCAGCTGCCTGATTTTTCAAATCACGATGTACGCGTAAATAATGCTGTCGCAGTGTATGACGCTCGGTTGCATTATAAGTTTTGGTAAACTCATTGATCGCAGGATCACCATCTTTGATAATACGCTCTACCCAACGTTGTAACTGTGCTGTTTTTTTCAAACCTTGCTTAGGGGTGAGGTAAGATAAAATCAGGGTTTCATTTTCGTTACGTAGTAATTTACCAATCCGTGAGAATTGACGGCGACGGGCTTCATTGGAGCTGATAGCCTGCACATCCAGTAATGCATCAATCAAGCGCTCATCCACAGGAAGGTTCTTGATTTGTTTCGCACTCAATTCTGCCAACTGGGCGCCTAAAGCGGCCATACGCTGAACTGCTTTTTTCTGTTCGGTTTTACTTGCGCGTCCCTCTAAAGATTCAAAGTCTTCTTCAGTTAAACTGCTCGGTCGACGTGCCACGATTAATCTGCCTCATAAAATTTTGCCGCAAACAGTGCTTGAATTTCAGAAAGCGCTTTGTCTTCATCTGAACCTTCTAGCACCAAGCGTAATGTTGTGCCCTTACCCGCGCCTAGCATGAGCAGGGACATGATATTTTTTGCATCGACGAGCTTGTCACCCTTTCCAATCTGAATATTGGAACGAAATTTGGTGGTCACTTCAATGAGCTTCCCCGATGCCCGCGCATGTAAACCCAATTTGTTAATTACGTCAACCGTCGTATCAATCATGACCAGTGCTTCATTTCTCGGTGGAGGACTTGAACAGACCATTTTGCCTCAAGCGCTTTTTTTAGTCTATCCACGATATAAACAGAACGATGCTGACCACCGGTACAGCCAATCGACACGGTAATATAGTGACGATGTCCTTCCGCAAATGCCGGCAGCCATTTATCTAAAAACTGCTTGATATCCTGAAACATTTCTTCAACCTGATCACAGTTTTCTAAAAAATTCTGTACCGGCTGGTCCAGTCCAGAAAATTTACGCAACTCCAGATCCCAATGCGGATTGGGTAAATGCCGCACATCAAAAACATAATCTGCATCTAAGGGAATACCATGCTTGTATCCAAAAGATTGCAGGATCACGATCAGATTATCGGTCTGCCCCAGCTTATACAGCAAGGTATGTTTCAGGTCATGTACACTCTTGTCCGTGGTATCAATATGCACCGTAGAACGTAACTGGATTGGCAGCAGTAACAGCTTTTCTTCCTGAATACACTCATTCAGGCTTTTAAAACGTGCTGCCAGTGGATGCGGACGACGTGACGCACTAAAACGTGCAATCAGTTCCTGATCTTGCGTGGTTAGATAGATAACATCTACTGAGCCATGGCGCTGCAGCTGTTCGAACACATGATCAAATTCCTGCAGGTCGGCCCCGGTGCTGCGAACATCCACACCTAAAGCCAGCTGTTCCAGACTATTTTCCTGATCCAGTTTGGCGACAATTTCGGGCAGCAGTGCCAAAGGCAAATTATCGATACAGTAATAGCCCAGGTCTTCCAGCACCTGCAAGGCAGATGATTTACCTGAACCCGATTGTCCCGTTACGATCAGTATGCGCTTCATGTACTGCAGTCCTTCAAATGGCTATGCAGAGTATTTCACCTGCAGATTATCAATCAAACGAGTTTTACCCAATTTGGCTGCGATAAACAACACAACATCCTGATTAAACTCATTTATCTTTTGTAAATCCGGTGTACGTGCTTCTACATAGTCCACCACAAAACCGGTCTCCGTCAAGGTTTGACGAATACTTGCCAGTACTGCATCCAGTGTCACACCTTGCTGTAGCTGCTGTTCTGCTGCTTTCAGGCTACGGTAAATCGTCGGTGCAGTCTGACGTTCCTGCTCAGTTAAATAGCCATTACGTGAACTCAAGGCCAGACCGTCTTCAGCACGGGTAATCGGCACACCGATGACTTCCAGTGGCAAGTTCAGATCACGTACAAACTGACGAATCACCGCCAGCTGCTGGTAATCCTTCTCACCAAAAAATGCATAGTTGGGCTGAACCATGTTAAACAATTTGGTCACCACAACGGCCACACCATCAAAATGGCCTGGACGCTGTAAACCACACAAATCATTGGTGATGTCAGACACGCTGATATTGGTCAGACGAGGCTTGTTGCCATACATCTGCTCCACCGTTGGGGCAAAGACGATGTCACAACCCACTTCAGCCAATAGCTGCTGATCCTGCTCCAAGGTACGCGGATAATTATCAAAATCTTCATTGGGTCCAAACTGGATTGGATTGACGAAGATACTGACCACCACCACATCACATAACTTGCGCGCTTCACGCACCAAGTTTAGGTGACCTTGGTGCAGATTCCCCATGGTCGGTACAAAACCGATGATTTTACGCGCTGAACGAGCCGGGTTTAACGATGCGGTTAAACCTTGGAGGGTTGTTTCTGTTTTCATCTTATAACTCAACCTGGAAGGTATGTTCAGGTGCCGGGAATGAGCTGTCGAGCACAGCGGCATGATAGGCTTTGAATGCATCCAGAATTGCATGGACACCGGATTGTTCTTTCATAAAATTACGTACAAATTTCGCTGTATGACCGAAGTTCAGACCGAGCATGTCCTGCACGACCAGCACCTGACCATCGGTGTCGACACCGGCACCAATGCCAATGACTGGAATCTCCGGAAACATTGCCGCGACTTCTTTACCCAGCTGTGCTGGAACACATTCCAATAACAGTAGTGCAGCACCTGCTGCTACGACAGCTTTACAATCTGCAAGCAGCTGATCTGCCGCCGCACGGCTACGCGCCTGGAGTTTGTAACCGCCAAAAACATTCACGGATTGAGGGGTCAGTCCCAGATGGACACACACCGGAATACCATTACGTGTCATGACCTGCACAGTTTCAGCCAGCCAAGCACCACCTTCCAGTTTGACCATCTGCGCACCCGCCTGCATCACCGTACGGGCATTCTGCAAGGCATCATGCAATGTGGCATAGCTCATGAATGGTAAATCGGTCAGGATAAAAGCATGCTGGTTCGCACGGCGCACGGCTGCCGTGTGATAGGCCATATCTGCGACAGTCACCGGCAAGGTTGAGTCATGACCTTGAATGGTCATACCCAAGGAATCCCCGATCAGAATGCTATCTACTTCGGCCACTTCCATGGCCTTGGCCATACTGGCATCGTAGCAGGTCAGGCAGGAGAATTTGCGGCCATCTGCCTTGAATCGTCTTAAATCACTCAGACTGATCATGAAGGTGTTCCTCTCTTATTGAAGTTCTCGCGAACATGCCAATAATTAAAAATTAAATATTTGCCCAATTCGTGCAATCAAGCAGCGTTAAGGTTGATTGTTGCACGATGTCCAGGTCTTTTAATGCTTGTCCATTCAGCTGTAATTCAGCGTCCAGATCCAGTAAGGGTAATAATACAAAATCTCGCTGCATTACACCGACATGAGGTACGGTTAAACGCTCATTCTGAATACGTTCATTACCGTAAATAAGTAAATCCAAGTCCAAGGTCCGTTCCCCCCAATGCCGTAAGCGTACCCGACCGGCGTCTTGTTCAAAAGCCTGTAAACGGTCTAACAGATCCAGAGGGACCAGATCGGTGCTCAGCTGCACCACTGCATTATGATAGTTGGGCTGATCCTGGGGTCCCATCGGTGGGCTCTGGTACAAATGTGAAACTTTCACTGGTCCAAGGGTGGCCAGTTTCTGCACCGCTTCTGCCATGATCTGACGTGAATCCCCCAGATTACTGCCCAAGCCAATATACGTCATGATCATTGCGTTGGCCCAAACACAACCTGGCTCAGATCACGCTGTACACGTTTGCGTTTCATGATCGGGTGATCCGGGCCAATCTCGCCGCTGGTACTGGCAGCCACATGAGAGCGTGATTTTTTCTCGGCTTCAAATTTGGACTTACGTGCACGACGGCTGCGTGGTTCCGGCTCATTCACCAGCGGTTCAATTTCTGTAGCGTCATGCGTCGTCAAACGCTGTTCCAGATGTTCTTCCTGTGAGGCTTTACGACGGGTCTTGGCACGCTGACGATTATATTGGGAAATCGCACGTTCTTTTTCGTCACTGCCCATTTGCTGATACAGATCCCACCATTCGCCCATGCCGTGAGTCGCATCATCACCCGATTTTTCACGCAGCAGCAAGAAGTCAAAACCGGCACGGAAACGTGCATGTCCAGATAAGGCTTCAATCTGCTGAGGCTTCGGAGTCAACAGACGGGTCTGCATTTCCCAGACTTCACGGATAAAGGTTTCGGCAAAACGCGGAATAATGGTCCGGGTGGCCTGAC
>CANQWW010000041.1 GCA_947627655.1 uncultured Acinetobacter sp.
AAAGTGGTCCGAGGTAAAGCCTCTGTATTAGGAGGTGCATCTGGGGCCGTAGCAGGTCTGGTGGTCATTACGCCAGCAGCTGGCTTCGTTACTGTAGGTGGTGCATTAGCCATGGGTCTGATCGGTGGTGTGGTGTGTTTCTGGGGGATTACTGCCTTGAAACGTGCACTCAAAGCTGACGACTCTCTGGATGCCTTTGGCTTACATGGTGTCGGCGGTATCGTCGGTGCGATCCTGACCGCATTCTTTGCCAGTGAATTCATCATGGGAGATGCTGCACCGACCAATGTCATGCATCAGCTGTGGGTCCAAGTTGAAGGGGTGCTGGCCACAATTGCTTACTCGGCAATCCTGACTTTTGTCATCCTGAAAGTGATTGATCTGATCATGGGTATCCGGGTGGAATCTGATGAGGAACGTATGGGTCTGGATCTGAGTCAACATGGTGAACGGGTAGAATAACCTCTGACAACAATAATCAATATATTGTGTAAAACAGCCCATAAGGGCTGTTTTTTTTCTATATGTTGCGTAAAACTCTACAAAGTTCGGAATTTTTGCTACACTCGGAAATCATCAGGATTTGTTCAATTAAACCGCTATGCATTGCCCATTTTGCAATACACCAGACAGTAAAGTGATCGATTCACGCCTGGCCGCTGAAGGTTGCCAGATTCGCCGTCGCCGTGAATGTGTCAGTTGTAATGAACGTTTTACGACTTTTGAAAGTTATGAAGTGGTCATGCCGCGGGTGATTAAATCTGATGGCAAGAATGAACCCTTTGATGAAGCCAAATTACGCCGTTCTCTGATGCATGCTTTGCAGAAACGTCCGGTGACCCAAGAACAGATTGAAACAGTCCTAAGTGATATTCAGCTCCAGATCCGCCGTCTGGGTGAACGTGATGTCAAGTCGCGTACCATTGGCGAAATTGTGATGCAATCACTGTTTGCCCTGGATCATGTGGCTTATGTGCGTTTCGCTTCGGTCTATCAGGATTTTCAGGATGTCGAAGCCTTTCGCCGACAGATCGAACAGATGCAGCAACGTGTCGAACTGCAAGAACAAGAATAAATATGACTGAACTGAATCAAGATGAACGCTGGATGCAACGTGCTATCGGACTGGCACGTCAGGGCCAGTATTCTACCAAGCCAAATCCGAATGTCGGCTGTGTCATTGTCAAAGATGGTCAGCTGGTCGGTGAGGGCTTCCATCCTAAGGCGGGTCAGCCACATGCCGAAGTATTTGCCCTGCGTCAGGCGGGTGAGCAGGCACGCGGCGCAACTGCTTATGTAACCTTGGAGCCATGCGCGCATTATGGCCGTACCCCGCCGTGTGCCAAGGGGCTGGTCGAAGCCGGTGTAGCTAAAGTGGTGGTGGCCTGTCCGGATCCTAATCCCTTAGTTGCCGGCAAGGGGGTACAAATTCTGCAAGATGCCGGTATCGCAGTGGACGTCGGTATCTGTGAAGATGAGGCACAGCGCTTGAATCCTGGTTTTTTAAAAGCCATGGCCAGCGGGATGCCGTATGTACGCCTGAAAATTGCCTCAAGTCTGGATGGCCGTACTGCGATGGCATCGGGGGAGTCGAAATGGATTACCGGAGCTGAAGCACGGCAAGATGTACAGCATTGGCGTGCGATTTCTGCTGCGGTGATGACCGGAATTGAAACAGTCTTGGCCGATGATTGTCAGCTAAATGTGCGTCAGCTGAATAGCATAGATGACATCAGTAGCGTAGTTCAGCCGAAACGGATTATTCTGGATCGTCAGGGCCGTTTGCCCGTGACGGCCAAAATTTTACAGCAGCCAGCAAGCGTCATGGTGATGGGACCCTATCGTCAGGAACTGGCTGATTTGGGTGTGACTCAACTCGAGATTCAGTCTTTAGCAGCATTATTACAGCAACTGGTTCAGCAGTATCAGATTTACGATGTGCTGGTGGAAGCAGGCGCGACTTTATCTAGTGCATTTTTACAGGCAGGACTGGTAGATGAACTGATCAGTTACGTTGCACCGACTTTATTGGGGCAAACTGCGCGTAGTATGTTCAACGCAGAATTTAGCCGAATGGCAGAACAACTTCGATTTAAGCTGCAAGACGTGACCCGTTTGGGTGATGATGTGCGCTTCAGGTTAATTCCTTCTCAAGAGACACTATGAATTCAGAGTCTACGGTTTATCACAAACGTCGCCATGCGGCGCGTACCACAGATGAGTATCTGTTCCATCAGCTGGTTCCTTATTTGGGCAACAAACGCCGTTTACTGCATTTGATTCTAGAAGCACTTGAGAGTACGGGTACGCTAAAGCGTGAAGATGGCCGCGCCCCGATTTTTGCCGACTTCTTTGCCGGTTCCGGTGTGGTTTCACGTCTGGCACGTCAAAATGGTTATCGCGTGATTGCCAATGACTGGGAGCCGTATAGCCATGCGCTAAATCATGCGATTCTATCTTGTACTGAAGCGCCGGCCTTTAAAGAACTGGGTGGCTATCAAAAAGCCATTGATTACCTGAATCGCTTGCCAGAAGTCAAAGGCTGGGTGACGCACAACCTGTGTCCGCGTAATGACGAAATCTATGATCCTAGCCGGGACCGTCTGTTTTTTAAACGCCGTAACGGCATGCGTATTGATGCCATTCGTCAGCAGATTGCCACCTGGCAGGCCCAAGGCGCGATTGATGATGTGGAAATGAGTGCCTTGCTGGCGCCATTGCTCTATTCAGCCAGTTTTGTTAGCAATACCTCTGGGGTATTTAAAAGTTTCCATCATGGCTGGGGTGGTAAAACCCAAACTGCGCTAGAACGGATTGAATCTTTGCTCTGGTTAACGCCAAGCCGTTTTTGTGAAGATAATAAGCATGCAGGTCCGGCCGCTGAAATGTGGTGTGTCGATGCCCAGCATCTGGCCAATCAGATGAGTGGCTTTGAAGTCGATGTGGCTTATCTCGATCCACCATATAACCAACATGCCTATAGCAGTAACTACCATGTATTAAATGCGCTTACGCTTTGGGATCAAGTGGATCTGCCGACGCCAGACACCAAAGGTTTCAAGAGTGGGATTGACCGGGCTTGGCGTAAAGAGCGTCCAAGTCAGTACAATTCCTCCAAGTATGCCAAAGAAGCCTATGAAACCTTATTGGCCACCATTAATGCACGCTATATCCTGACCAGTTATTCAACTGATGGTAATATCAGTGCTACTGACCTGCTACAAGCCAATCTGAAGCGTGGCCGGGTTACTTTGTTGACCCAGGATGTGCCACGTTATCGGGTCAGTAAACAGCGTCAGTCTGAACGTGCACGTGTACTGGAATTTATCGTCATTACCGATACGCATGCCAAGTCTGGACCGCCAATTCGCCAGTTACTGGGTCAATTGCATCATTATGCAGAACTGGGCGGCGTCGATACGACCAGTGTCAGTACACAGCTTGCCTTGTGGTAATTAATGGCCTTGAAAAGGAATCAAAATGTTTACAGGTATTATTGAAAGCCTCGGCAAGGTCGAGAGTTTACAGAATGTCGGGGGCGATGTGCGCCTGCGTATCCAGACTGATCTAGATATGTCGGATGTACATCTGGGCGATTCGATTGCAACCAATGGGATTTGTCTGACCGTGATTGACTGGGGCGAGAACTGGTATGCGGCAGATGTATCGCGGGAAAGCCTGAACCGAACCACGCTTGCTCATTGGCAAGTCGGACAGCCTGTCAATGTGGAAAAAGCCATGTTGCCGACCACCCGTTTTGGTGGCCATATTGTTTCCGGGCATGTCGATGCTGTCGGTGAAATTACGCTGCTACGCTCAGATGCACGCTCGCTCTATTTTGAAGTGACCGCCCCAGTTGAGATTGCCAAATATCTGGCGGAAAAGGGTTCCGTTACGGTTGATGGTATCAGTCTGACCATTAACCATCTGCGTGGTCATATTATTAGTTTAAACCTGATTCCGCATACTGCGGAACGAACCAATATTGCTACCTGGAAAGTCGGATCGAAAGTCAATCTGGAAGTGGATGTGCTGGCCCGTTATATTGAGCGTTTATTGCTCGGTGACAAGGCGGCAGAAACAGCGCCTCAGTCCAAACTCAGTATGGAATTCCTGGCTGAAAATGGCTTTTTGAAATAAGAAAATTACCAAAATACTGCACAGTCTTATTGAAAAATTAGACTGTTTTTTTATTTTTCGGGATAATCACGGCTTCACTTTGCGATTTTAACCCTAGCGGACAGGTCGAATGCTCGATTTCTTATTACATCTGGAACAGTCTTTACCCTTATTGCTGGAGCAGTATGGGGTCTGGATTTATGCCATTTTATTCCTGGTGATTTTTGCAGAAACGGGTTCGGTGTTCTGCTTTTTCTTACCGGGAGATAGCCTGTTAATCGCAGTCGGTGCACTATGTTCGAGTAGCGATTTAATTACCCTGCATTCTATGGGCCTACTGCTATTTACTGCGGCCGTGCTGGGCTATAGCGTCAATTATTACACTGGCAAAGTGTTAGGCTTAAAATATTTCAATCAACATTCGCGTTTCTTTAAGCCGGAATATATCAGTAAAACTAACCATTATTTTATGAAGCATGGCGGTAAGACCATTCTGATTGCACGCTTTATTCCTTTTGTCCGCTCATTTGCGCCTTTTGCAGCTGGTTCCGGGCATATGAGCTTGAGCACGTTTACGCTGTATAATCTGGCAGGGGGCGTGCTGTGGATAGGCAGTTTACTGGCAATTGGTTATATGGCCGGGAATGCGGCGTTCATGCTGGCCGATTTTTTCTAAATACCTCAAAATAAAAAACCCATATTTGTGGGTTTTTTAGCTTAGCTATTTCTGCAATTAGCGTTTTTGCAGAATGTAATCAATTTCTTCCCGCGCTGCAGCACGTAAACGCTGACGCAACTGGAGCAGGGTTTCTTCAATTGCGGTTTCCGCTTCTAGTTCCAGACGTAATCGAATGCTTTCCAGTTCCGACTGGAGTTCACTATCATCAATTTTGATATGGGCAGTATTGACAGCCGGACTAGCCTTATAACGCGCTGCATAGTTTAGCACTTCAGCATTTAGGCTATCCCGTAATAGTTGTAGCGTTCGGGTCTGCTCGGCATAGCGCTGTTGTTCATCCAGCTTCATCTGCTCAATATACGCCTGTTCCTCAGCACGTTTATCTGCCAGGGCTTTCTCTAAAGCTTTCTGCTTACGGATACGAGCTTCTTCAATCAGTTCGGCTTTGCGCTGTGCATAGGCTGCTTCAGCTTTAAGCTCGGATTCCTTTTGCTGTTGCTGATCATGCTGCAGCCAGTCCTGTAACAAGGTTTCAGGCTGGAGCACATCGCAGATGCGCCCAAGGTCATCAATAAAGGTCTGACGCACAGCTTCAGGCACATTTAACCAGCGCTGTTTAAAATCGGGACCAACATTTAATGCCACGGGCATCTCCTTATCATAGGGTTAAGTATTAAAGCTTATAGGTTTGTGGCTCAATACCTAGCCGACGGTACTGTTTAAACTTGGTACGACCGATTTGCTTGGCCGCGTCATTGTTTTCAATAATCTCAATAATGTGACTAAATTTTGTGTAAGGTTCAAGTGCTTCCAGATTAAAATTAAAGATAATCCAGTCAGCCTGCTCGGGAAGTTGCGCTGAAATACAGACCCGGGCCTGAGGCTGGTCGATGCCATGCGGGACAAAACCGGTGGCATCAAAGCTCCAGAGCCGCTCATCGAGTTCATGCTGCAAGTCTTTATCGTCACAAAGCAACCAGATCCGCTCCGGCTGACGCAGAATCTTACGACATAAACGGCAGGTACTTTCGACCTGCCGTTCAGGGCTTTTTTCAAACAGATAAAAGCTGACTTTAGCCATGCTTTTGCACGCGGTTGGCCAGGAATTGCATCAATAATGGCACTGGACGACCGGTTGCGCCTTTATTGCTGCCAGAATTCCAGGCGGTTCCTGCGATATCCAGATGCGCCCAGCGATAGTCACGGGTAAAGCGCTGCAAGAAGCAGGCGGCTGTGACTGAACCGGCTTTTGGACCACCGATATTGGCAATATCGGCAAATGGTGAATCCAACTGTTCCTGGTAGTCATCCAGTACGGGCATCCGCCATACGCGGTCAAAGGAGCTTTGGCCTGCTGCTTCAAGTTCAGCTGCAAGCTCATCATCCGGGCTAAACATCCCGGTCAGGACTGAACCCAACGCCACGACACAGGCACCAGTTAAAGTCGCGATATCGATCACCAGGGCAGGGTTAAAGCGTTTGACATAGGTCAAGGTGTCACACAGAACCAGACGGCCTTCAGCATCCGTATTCAGGATTTCAACCGTTTGGCCACTCATGGTGGTCACGATATCACCTGGACGTGTCGCTTTACCCGATGGCATGTTTTCAGCAGCGGCAATGGTACCAACCACATGAATATCCAGACCAGATTCACATAAGGCACGCATGGTGCCGAGGACAGAGGCGGCACCGCACATATCATATTTCATCTCGTCCATGCCTGCGCCAGGTTTCAGGGAAATCCCGCCTGTATCAAAAGTAATCCCTTTACCCACCAGAACCACAGGTGCTTCGCTACGTTCGGCACGGTATTCGATACTGATAATCCGGCCTGGACGGTCCGAACCTTTGCTGACCGCCAGGAACGAGTGCATGCCCAGATCAGCCATTTGCTGCTCATCCAATACGGTCACTTTTAAAAGTTCTGGATATTCAGCGGCTAAAGCCAGCGCCTGTTCTGCCAGATACTCAGGGAAACAAATATTGCCTGGACGGTTACCTAGGTCACGTGCTAGGTTTTGCCCGGTTTGTACGGCCTGAATCAGTTGGAGCTGCGCCGCAGTGAGCGGGCTGTCTGTTGCGATCAGATTGATCTGTTCCAGTACAAACTCGTTTTTCTTGGATTTGTACTCATCAAAAGCATAGTTGGCCTGAGTCAGGAGCAGAGCAAAAATATTGTGGAACTGGGCAGGTAGGGCAGAAATATCAATACTGATCTGCTGAAATTTTTTCTGTGCAGCTTTAACAATGCTCTGCGCAACTTTGGCCAGTTTGCCGGCTTGCAGTTCTGCTGTTTGGCCTAAACCAATCAGCTGAGCATGCGTGATACCCGGCACTGTACCGATCAAGGTCAGGCTTTCATTGAAGCTGGCTTTAAACTGAGTTTCTGCTGCAATATCTGGCAGATGATTGACCTGATACGTACTTGCTACAGCAGACAACTGCTCAGATTCAACCAGGATAAACAAAGAAGGACTACTAGATGCATTCTCTTGGAATGAAGTATTAATTGTCAGTTTCATATGCGGTTATTGACGCCTTATAAAATTTACAACCATTAAACCATTGAAACAATGTCATGAACAGAGTTTCAATGTTCAACTCAAGTATCGGTTTTATATTTTTAAGCTTAACATTCGGGTAAACTAAGGCAAGTTCTTAGCCTGTATTCGGGAAGATTTAATTTGATTATTCGGCGTTATCTGGTCAAGCAAGTTGTATCGACATCCTTGGTGGTCATTGCCTTGTTGACCTTGATCATGATGGGTGGTCGACTGATCAAGTACTTTGGGGTCGCAGCACAAGGCCGTCTTGATGCGGGAATCCTGTTCAGTATTATAGGCTATCGTTTGCCTGAATTTCTGACCTTGATTCTGCCGCTGGGTTTCTTTATCGGCCTGATGCTGGTTTTTGGCCGGCTGTATGTCGATCATGAAATGGCGGTCCTGAATGGCAGCGGGGTCAGCCGTAACCAGCTGGCACGCCTGCTGATTCCAATGACGGTCGTCTTTCTGGCCGTACAGGCTGTTCTGATGCTATGGGCGGCGCCGTGGGGCATCCGTCAGTTTGAAGCCTTGACCAATGAACAGGCGGTCCGGACCGGCTTTGATCTGGTACGACCGAAAGAATTTATCTCCTCGGGACCATATACCATTTATGCCGGGGACTTGTCTGAAGATCGTAAGAACCTGAAAGATATATTTTTCTATCAACGGGCAGAGCAGGATGGCAAGCCGGATGTGATGATTCTGGCACAGGAAGCGACCCGCGTCGAAGTAGCCGGGGACAGCGCCAATGTGGTGGACTTGGTCAATGGCCGCCGTTACGAGATTTTTGCCGGTATGCCCAAATATAGCCAGGCAGAATTCGAAACCTATCGTCTGCGCCTGGAAAATGACAAAGAAGCCAAATTTGAAAGTGCTGAAGTCGAAGCGATTCCAACTTCCCAGCTCTGGGAAAACCGCGATGATCCAGTGGTGGCCAGTGAACTGGGCTGGCGTACCTTTGTACCCTTCGCCATCGTGGTGGCACTGATGCTGGCTAATGCCTTGTCTGAGGTGAGTCCGCGCCAGGGACGCTACTTGAAGCTGTTCCCGGCCTTGATGATTTTTGCCAGCTTAATTGTGGCGCTTATGGCAGTGAAGACCCGCATCAGTAAAGAAGAAATGGGCATTTGGGCCTATCCGGTGATCCTGATTTTCTACGGCATCGCGGCTGCGCTTTTTGCCCGTAAACAGAAACTGGCACCAAAAATCAAGAAGCAGATTCAGCGAGTGAGGTCTTAATAATGCTGGCACGTCGTATCGTTGCAAAACATGTGACCGGAACCACTGCACTCGCCATGCTCGGTGCAACTGCAGTCCTGTCAGGCTTGCAGGTGCTATTTACCTATCTGGGTGAACTTGGCTCCCTGAAGGAAGGCTATGGAGCCTGGGACGCATTAAAATATGTCTTGTGGGGTGCTCCGAACTATCTTTATGAAATTCTGCCTATTTCGGCACTGATTGGTGCAGTACTCGGACTGGGGACTCTGGCATCCAATAGCGAACTGATCGTGATGCGTTCTGCGGGGATCAGCCTGTGGCGTATTGTCGGTTGGGTAATTCGTTCTGCTTTGTTGCTGGTGGTTCTATCGTTTGCGCTCAGTGAATGGGTCATTCCATATACCAATGAACAGGCCAAAGCCGTTAAAAGCTTTAACAAGCCGGTGAAAATTGGTGAAGTCAAAGGTTACTGGACCCGGGAAGGCCAACGCTTTATTTATATTGACTATGCCAATGCCAAAGGCGAGCTCAAGCAGGTACAGATGCTGGACTTTGACGAGGCTTACCGTCTGCGCGGAACTTTAAAAGCCGAACAGGGCGACTTTGTCCAAAACGGCTCCTGGTCACTGCAGAATACGCAGGAAATGAATATTCTGAAAGACGGCAGTGCGACAATGCAGCAGCATGCCGAACAGCCGCTGGCGCTGGCATTGCAGCCGAAATATGTGCATATGGTCACGATCGACCCGGAAGACCTGTCACCTAGCCAGCTGGTCAGTTTCATGAGCTATATGCATGAATATAGCCAGGTCCCGAAAACCTATGAACTGGCCTTCTGGCAGAAAGTCGGTTCCCCATTTGCCTTGATTGCACTGGTAGTCATTGCCTGTTCATTTATTTTCGGGCCATTACGCCAGCAATCGATGGGCTTTCGTCTGGTGATTGCGCTATTTGCCGGCTTGGGTTTCTTCTATCTACAGGATTTCCTGGGGTACGCGAGCCTGGTCTATGCGCCGTCGCCGGCCTGGTTTGTATTTATTCCTATTTTGATTATGTTTGCCATTGGTGGTTATCTCCTGCAGCGTGCGCGTTAAGCTGCAGAAAATAGAAGAAATCAATCAGAGTAAGAGGCTTAAACCATGGCGTAGTCATGGTCTCTTAGGGCAAAGTTCGGTAAAATGGCACGATTAATTCTTAAACGAACAAGAGACTTCATTATGACGGATGCAACTGCTGGCAAAATCCCTCACGTATTGGTAATTATGGATGGTGTGGGTCATCGCGAAGCGGTCGAAGACAATGCGTTTCTAGCGGCTAAACGACCTCATTTAACTGCTATGCAGGAGAAGCATCCGCATGGTTTGATCTCAGGTTCGGGTGAAGATGTCGGTCTGCCTGACGGTCAGATGGGGAACTCGGAAGTAGGCCACATGAACCTCGGTGCAGGCCGTGTGCTGTATCAGGACTTCACCCGTATTACCAAAGATATCCGTACAGGTGCCTTCTTTGAGCATGAAGTGCTGGTGGATGCAGTTGAGAAAGCCAAGGCAAGCAATGGCGCAGTACATATCATGGGGCTGCTGTCTGAAGGCGGTGTACATTCGCATGAAGACCACATCGTGGCCATGGCCGAACTGGCATTAAAGCGTGGTGCTAAAGTCTATCTGCATGCTTTCCTGGATGGTCGTGATACGCCACCAAAGAGCGCTCAGCCTTCACTGGAAAAACTGGACGCATTATTTGCACAATATCCAGGTCAGGGGCGTATCGCGACCATGATCGGTCGTTATTTCGCCATGGACCGCGACAACCGTTGGGACCGTGTCGAACAGGCGTATCGTCTGCTGACTGAAGGTGAAGCGCTGCGTACTGCTGCAACTGCAGTAGAAGGTCTGGAACAGGCCTATGCCGCGGAAGAATCAGACGAGTTTGTGAAAGCCACCCGTATCGGTGAAGCTGCTGTGATTCAGGATGGTGACAGTGTGGTGTTCATGAACTTCCGTGCCGATCGTGCCCGTGAATTAACCCGTGCGTTTGTGGAAAAAGACTTTGCCGGCTTTGAGCGTAAAGTGGTGCCAAACTTGGCCAAATTTGTCATGCTGACGCGCTACCAAGCCACGATTGATGCACCTGTGGCCTATATGCCAGAAGCATTAGTGAATTCGATTGGTGAATACCTGTCAGGCTTGGGTAAGACCCAGCTGCGTATCGCCGAAACTGAAAAATATGCGCACGTGACCTTTTTCTTTAGTGGCGGCCGTGAAGACGAGTATCCGGGTGAAAAACGTATCCTGATTCCATCTCCAAACGTGGCGACTTATGATCTCCAACCAGAAATGAGTGCCTATGAAGTAACGGATGAGCTGGTTGCGGCGATCAATTCTGGTGAGTTCGACCTGCTGGTGGTGAACTATGCCAATGGCGATATGGTTGGCCATACCGGTGTCTTTGACGCAGCGGTCAAAGCCGTAGAAGCTGTGGATACGTGCTTGGGCCGTGTCTATGAAGCAGTGATGGCCAAGAAAGGCCATATGCTGATTACCGCGGATCATGGTAATGTGGAGCAGATGCAGGATTATGTCAGTGGTCAGGTACATACTCAGCACACCACTGAACTGGTTCCATTTATTTATGTCGGTCCAACCGCTGCAACTCTAGCTGAAGGTGGAGTATTGGCAGATGTCGCACCAACTTTACTGAGCCTGATGAATCTGCCGATTCCAGCAGAAATGCAAGGGCGTAACCTGATTGAGCTGCAGGCTTAACTTAAAATAAAAAGGATAGAGAATGGCAAGATCACAGCGGAAGTCTGTTTTAGTTGCGAGCTTACTGATGTGTTTGAGCCATTCCGCCTGGAGTGCCGGGTCTCAGGATCTGACCTTCGATGATATGGTCATGGACCAGCAAACCTATAACGAAATTCCGGTCTCTTCGATTCAGGAATTTGTGCAGATTTATGGCATCGTCAAAGATAACTATATTCAAGACAAGAATGATGATGCGTTATTCCAGCAGGCCATTAAAGGTCTGGTCGGCGGTTTAGACCGTTATTCCCGCTACCTCTCTCCAGAAGATTTTCAGCAACTGCGCCAGTATACCGAAGGCGATTTAGCCAGTATTGATTTTGACCTGAACTATAATACCCAGCTCAAACAGTGGGTGATTCAGGGGCTGGCCACTGATGCAGATTCTGCCCGTCAGGGACTGCGTAATGGCGTAACCGTATATAAAATTGATGATCAGGTGCTGAGTAGCCTGAATCGTGAACAGGTGCGCGAGCTGCTGGATGGTGCGATTGGTTCAACGCTCCGGATTCAGCTGTCACCACAAAGTCAGGTGTTTAACCTGGTACGGAATACCAAGCTAGAGACTGAGATCAAGTCAGAATTGCATCAAAACCAGGTACTGGTAATTCAGGTTAAGGTATTCCAGCAGGATACGGCCAACGAGATCAAACGTATGATCGACAGTCATGCCGATAAACGGGTGAAAGCGGTATTATTTGACCTGCGTAATAATCCAGGTGGATTGTTATCTGCAGCAGTCGAGTCCGCCGATCTGTTTTTAAATCAGGGCACGATTGTGTCTACCAAAAGCCGGGCAGAAGGCGAACAGCAGTTTCAGGCCTTACCGGGCTTTGAATTTCAGAACCTGAAGGTAGGTATTTTAATCAATAGCCGTTCCGCCTCTGCGGCAGAAGTTTTTACCGCTGCACTGAAAGAGCATCAGCGGGCCTGGGTGGTGGGGGAGAAAAGCTATGGCAAAGGAGTGGTGCAGAAGCTGTTCCCCCTGAGTAATGGTGCCGCTTTACAGATGACAGTATCGCAGTATTTCACCCCGAAGGGGCAGAGTATCGAAGGTTTTGGTGTACAGCCGCATCTGAGCTACCCACTGGCTGTGGACATGAAGGAAGACAGCTACCTCAGCCATGTTACAGAACTGCTCTTGCAGCAAAAATAAGCCTGAAGAACTCAGGCTTGCTGCTTATTCTTCGTCAGTATCCAGTCCAAACTTCTTGAGACGATAGCGCAACGAGCGGAAAGACATCCCCAGTTTTTTCGCGGCTAAAGTGCGATTCCAATGGGTCAGGTTCAGGGCATTGAGCAGAATTTCTTTCTCGATTTTTTCGATATACAGTTCCAGACCCTCTTTAGGCAGTTTTTTGGGCAGAATCAAGCCATCCGTGCTGGAATTAGCGGGATTTCCGGTTTCAGCTGCCGTCGTAGCGTCTGGAGTGACAAAACTTTGCCGTAACGGTGCGGTCTGTAAATGCTGGATATCAATGGTTTCATCATCACTTAAAGTAATGGCCCGTTCGATAATATTGCGCAACTCACGCACATTGCCCGGATAGTACTGGGCCAGTAACTGGTCTTTGCTGCGTTCGGTCAGGCGTTTGACTGGAATCTGCCATTCCTCACAGATCCTCTGAATAAAATGCTCTGCCAAGAGTAAAATATCATTGCCTCGCTCACGTAGGGGAGGCAGCACCAAATCCATGACATGAATCCGGAAGAACAGGTCCTGACGGAATTTGCCCTGTTGTACCAGCGCTTCCAAATCCTGATGACTGGCACTGATGACACGAAAATCTACATCAATTTCAGTATCTGAACCTAAAGGACGAATACGTTTTTCTTGCACGGCACGCAGCAGTTTGACCTGCATACTGAGCGGCAGCTCCGCAATTTCATCCAAAAACAGACTGCCGCCATGCGCAGACTGGATCAGGCCCTGTTTATCTTGGGTGGCTCCGGTAAAACTGCCTTTTTTGTGTCCGAACAGTTCACTTTCCATCAGCTCAGTGGGAATTGCCCCACAGTTAATTGCGATAAAAGGTCCTTCACTGCGGTTACTGAGACGATGTACCAGATTCGCGACCACTTCTTTGCCGGTTCCGGACTCGCCGGTAATAAAGACCGGCGCCTGCGAACGGGCAATTTTATGCAGCGTTGTGCGTAGCTGTTGAATCGGTTTGGACTGACCAATCAGCATTTTATGTTCCAGCGTATCTTCCTGACTGGACGCGTAATGAGTCGGCTTGTTTAAGGCTTTCTGAATCAGCTGTTCCAGATGTTTCTGGTTGATTGGTTTGCTGACAAAGTCAAAAGCCCCGGCTTTGAGCGCAGCAATGGCGATGTCCATATTGCCATAGGCCGTGAGGACAGCCACCGGCAGGGCAGGGTGCTGTTCACTGATCAATTCCAGCAATTGCAAGCCATTACCATCCGGGAGGTTGAGATCGGTCAGGCAGGCATCATACTGATGGTCGGCCAAACGTTTTTTTGCATCTTCCAGCCGATGTGCGATGTGAGTACGTATCCCCATACGCATCAGTGACATTTGCATTAATGTGCACAGATCTTCTTCATCATCGACCAATAGTACCAATGGTTGTTGTTCCACAATTTCCCCTTTTAAAGCGTAAAAAATCAAACCGTGATGCGTTGGCAGCTCAGCCTGAAGCATGCACCTTGTTCTTGTTGTATATAATTTAATTGTGCCTGATTGGCTTCACAGAAACTGTGTGATAAATACAGTCCCAAGCCTGTGCCGTTAATCGAAGTACTAAAAAAAGGTTTAAATAACAGGCTCTGATCAGCCGGTATTACCCCATGACCAAAGTCCCGTACATCAATCCAGACCTGATGTTCATACGGATGGATCTTTAGCTCGACCTTGCCGATAGTTGGATCATTGTGTCGAACTGCATTACGTAACAGATTAACCAGTGTCTGACGCAACTGGGCTTCATCAAACTGGATCTCCAGGCGCATGTCGATATTCAAGTTAATCTGATCGGCAATATCAGCCAAATCTTCATGCAGGCACTGCGGAATAAATTCATTCAGCTGAATTGGCACCGGAAGAGTTTCTTTATTTTTCACCATATTTAAGGTGTCTGCAATGATCCGGTTGATCCGGTTGGCCTGTTTACTGATCATACCATGCAGGATGTCTTGTTGTTCCTGTTCAGAGCCGGGCAACAAGTCATTGGCCTGGACAATTGCTGCCAGCGGATTACGGATTTCATGGGCAATACTGGCAGACAGTTGCCCCAATGCAGCCAGTTTCAGTTGCTGCACCTGCTGGTTTATTTTCTGTGCATCTTGGAGCACCAGTAACATCAAGGTCTGATGTGGAACAATCAGCTTTTGTACCTGAACATGAATATTAAAACGGCTCTGCTGCGATTCAAACTGAAAGCGTTCACCATTTTCCAGACTCTCAAAATGAATCAGTTCAAACAGATCCGGTTGAAACTGGTACAGCGAAAATTTGTCAAAGGAATAGGTGTGCTCAATACCGAGTAGGTGACAGGCCGCCGGGTTACTGAGCACCACATGATAGTTTTCATCCAGCACCAGATAGCCGGTATCAATCTGTTCTAGGATATAACGGTTAATATTCTGCAGACGGTGCAGCTCCATAGACTGGGAAAAGTTCAGGTTTTCCAGAATCTGAAAACGCCGCACCGCAATTTGCCCGATGCCGTAAACCACAAAGAACAGAAAGGCCAAGATGGCGCTATTGCCGATATTGCCGAGTGAGGACAGGCTAAAGATACTGACAATAAAATGCTGATAGGTCACACTGATGATTGCAATCAGCATAATCACCAGAGCTTTATGGGCATTCAGCAGAATCGATGCAGCAAAGACAGTGATGACAAACAGCATGCTCATATGCAAATTGGCACTGCTGGTCGCCAGTGTCAATAAACTCAAGGCCAAGACATCAACCACAAAAATACCGGTCAGCTGTTTATCTACGTATTTTCTTAAATATTTCAGGACAAACAGTTGTAGCAAGGACACAGCAATAAAGCTGCTTAGAATATAATGATAGAGTTGCGGATAGGCCAGATCACTATTGTGCTCTGGATAGGTCAGCAAAAAAATAAGCAGCAGACCGGTGTTAATTATCAGCCGGTATGCCGCATACCAGGTACCCAGCAGGTACTGGTTCAGTGCTGAATAAGAAGATCGATGCGACATAAAACCTTTTTTTATTTTTTAAATTTAGGGTCTAAGCTGGTCAGGGCAGTGTACTTAAGGCTTGATCAGTCCATAACGCATGGCCAGGTGCGTCAGCTTCACATCACTGTCAATATTGAGCTTTTCGAAAATGCGGTATCGATAAGTATTCACGGTTTTCACACTGACAAATAGCTTGTCGGCAATTTCCTGGGCGCTAATACAATTGACCACCATCATGGCCACCTGCATTTCACGTTCAGAGAGCGAGTCAAAAGGAGATTGCTGGGTGTCAGACAAATAAGAGCTGGCCAACTGTTCTGCAATATCGGCACTAAAGTATTTGCCGCCCTGCATCACCTTGTTAATGGCCCGCACCATTTCGGTTACTGGTGCACCTTTGGTGATGTAGCCTTTGGCACCGGCTTTTAATAATAAGGACGGATACGGTTCTTCTGCCAGACCACTGACAGCAACCACTTTGGTATCCGGTGCCGTCTGCAGTAAACGGCGGGTGGTTTCTACCCCACCAATTCCTGGCATATTGACATCAAGCAGCACGACATTGGGATGATACTGACGTACCAGGGCAATTGCTTCCTCACCAGATTCAGCTTGTCCAATAACCTGAACCTCGGCGTGATCTTCAAGCATTCTACAAATACCGGTACGCACTAATTCATGGTCATCAACAACTAAAACTGTGATCACGTATATTCTCCCTCGATGAAAAATCATTTTTTTTGTTACACAAAGCAAAATAAGCTTGCAATGAAACTACAAAATTAGCAATCCTACAGACAGGTATATTGAAACTGTATCACTACAGTGCTGAGATCAATAATTGTTCTGCATTGTGGTAAATGTAATGTAAGCCATATTAGAGGTAATACGCAAATCAATCTTACCTCGTAAGTTGGGTGAAAGAATAGTGAAGAAAACATTCAAGTCTTTAATGTATGTACTGGGTCTGTCGACTACAGTCAGCATGAGTACGACGAGTTTTGCTGAAATTATCATGAATTCGTCAGCAGCGGCCCCTCAGTCTAGTCTGAGCTGGTCTTCCGAACAGGCCAACCAGTTCCTGAATGACGGCGCGGATGCCAATGAGTCTTCTCCGCTTGGCTCGACCACGGTGACCACCACCATTCGTAGTCAAAATGCGCAGGCCGTGCAGGAACCTGCCAAAATAGTCCAGATTCTGGATACCAAAGCGTATGGTAATCAGCCGTCTATCAATGCGCGTTCCGCCTTGGTGATGGATGCGCAGACTGGTGAGGTCCTGTACAGCAAGAACAGCAACATGGCCGTACCGATTGCATCCATTACCAAGCTGATGACTGCTGTGGTTATTTCCGATGCACGTCTGAACATGTCGGAAAAAATCACCCTGCAACAAGGTGATTTTTCCTGCTCTGGCTGCAAGAGCTCAAGTTCGACCTTGCGTGCTGGTGACAGCATGAATCGTGCCGAAGCTTTACTGTTTGCGCTGATGAAGTCAGAAAACCCGGCTGCTGCCGCACTGGCACGTACCTATCCAGGTGGCCGTGCTGCCTTTATTGCCAAAATGAATGCTAAAGCCAAAGAGCTGGGCATGAACTCGACCCGCTTCTTGGAGTCTACCGGTCTGCATCCGGGGAACGTAGCTTCGGCACGTGATCTGGGCATTTTGGTAAATACCGCTTCGCAATATGGCCTGATCCGCCAGTTCTCGACCACCCCAAGTTACGATTTTAACCTCGGCTACCGGGTACTGAAATCCAACAATACCAACTCGCTGGTGCGTAATGGCGGCTGGAATATCAATATTTCCAAAACCGGTTTTATTAATGAAGCCGGACGCTGTGTGGTGATGCATACCACTCTGAACAACCGTCCTGTGGCGGTGGTGGTGATGGGCGCCGAGTCAACTGCGGCGCGTACCAATGATGCTACCCGTCTGATGACCTGGGTATCCAGCTTACCAAAACAGCGTGTTTAATATTTCCTGATCTTTCTTCATAAAAAAAGCCCTGCATCTGCAGGGCTTTTTCTTGCTCTCAAATTACATATTATTCAGGATTGAATCACGTACTTGATCTAAAGTAGCGTCAATAGACAGCATGACAGCATCAGAACATTGTTTGATCGCCGTATCTGGATCTTTCAGACCATTACCGGTGACGGTACATACAATCACTGAACCTTCAGCAATTTTACCTGCTTTGATGTCGCGGATAGCACCACCGATCGATGCTGCAGAGGCAGGTTCGACGAATACACCTTCGTACATAGACAGTAAACGCTGTGCTTCTAAGATTTCAGCATCTTGCAGCTCATCGAACCAACCGTTTGAGTCACGAACCACCGCTTTGGCATGGTTCCAGCTTTGTGGATTACCGATACGAATCGCTGTTGCCACAGTTTCCGGGTTTTCAACTGGCGCACCACGTAGGAAAGGTGCAGCGCCTGCAGCTTGATAACCGACCATCGTCGGTAGGCCTTCAGGTTTTGGACCTGTAAATGCGTCAGTCGCAGCGTCATACACCACTTGCTCAAACGATTCTTTTGGCTGGTTTGCAACGGCTTCGGTATAACCCATCCAGTGTGCAGTAATGTTCCCTGCGTTACCGACTGGCAGGCAGTGATAATCCGGTGCACGGCCCAATTCATCCACGATTTCGTAAGCAATGGTTTTTTGACCTTGCAGACGGTACGGGTTGATCGAGTTAACAATCGTCACTGGTGCTTTATCAGCGATTTCTTT